>CANRMG010000028.1 GCA_947631675.1 uncultured Oscillospiraceae bacterium | reverse complement strand
GCCGCCGTGATGATGATGACGGAGATGCAGTTGGGGATCATGTGCTTGAGGATGATGTGCATGGCGGAGGCGCCGGCGGCCTTGGAGGCCAGCACATATTCCTGCTCCTTGATGGAGAGGATCTGGCCGCGCACCTGCCGGGCCATGCCCACCCAGTAGAGCAGGCCGAACACGATGAAGATGGAGATCATGCCCGCTCCCAGGCGGACGATCAAATCGCTTTTCGAGGTGCTGATCACATCCTTGATGGCCACGGACAGCAGTATCACGATGAGCACGTCCGGCAGAGAGTAGATGATGTCCACGATGCGCATCATGATCAGGTCCACCTTCCCGCCGAAGTAGCCGGAGATGGCCCCGTACAGGATGCCGATGCACACCACGATCAGCGCGGAGATGAAGCCCACCATCAGGGAGATGCGGGTACCGTAGATGACGCGGATGGCGTAGTCACGGCCCAGGTTGTCCGTGCCCATGATGTGGGGGAACACCTTCTGACCGGCGTTGATGCGGGCCTGCTCCTTGGCGGAGTACTCAAAGGGCTGCAGATATTTGCCCGTCACGTCCTGCTGGGTGTATGTATAGGGATAGATCATGGGGACGATGATGGCGATGAGGGTGATGACCACCAGGATCACCAGGCATATCATCGCCATCCGGTTGTGGACGAGCCGGCGCATGGCGTCCCGCATGAAGGAGACGGACTCCCGCTGGGTGACGATCTGAGCCTTCTCCTCGTCGCTGGCCCGCTGGAACAGGTTGGGGTCGATCTGCAGGCTGAGCGGATTTTTCTTGATCTTTTTCTCCATAGACGTATACCTCAGGACAGGTCGATCCGGGGATCGAGCAGCTTATAGACGATGTCGGCAATGAAGTTCATCGTCACGATGAGCACCGCCAGGAAGATCGTCACGCCCATGATCATCATGTAGTCCGTGCGCAGCATGCTGTTGACGAACAGACGGCCCAGCCCCGGCACGGAGAAGATGTTCTCAACCACCATGGAGCCTGTCAGGATGCTGGCGATCATCGGCCCGGCGTAGGTCACCACGGGGCCCAGGGCATTTTTCAGCGCGTGCTTGAAGATGACCTTTCCGCTCCTGACGCCCTTGGCCCGGGCGGTGCGGATGTAATCCTGGCCCAGCACATCCAGCATGCTGGAGCGCTCCAGACGGGTGATATAGGCCATGGGATACAAACTCAGGGACAGCGTAGGCAGTATCATACCGCCCGATTGGTTCGCCATCGTGGGCAGCCAGCCCAGCTTCAGGGCAAAGATGATCAGAAGCAGCGTGGCAATGACGAAGGAGGGCATGGACACCAATGCCGTGGTGACGACCTGTACGATCTTGTCGATGAACTTGCCCCGGTTGAGGGCCGCGACAGCGCCCAGCACCACCCCCAGCACGATGGCCAGCGCCGCGGCGCCCAGGCCCAGCTTGGCGGAGTAGGAGAAGCCGTCCTTGATCAGGTCGATGACCGTAGAGCCCACCCACTTGGTGGACAGGCCGAAGTCGCCCCGGAGGATGTTCTTCAAATAGTTGATGAACTGTACTGGCACGGGCTTGTCAAAGCCGTACTTGGCCTCCAGCGCGGCGATAACAGCGTCGGACTTCGCCTTTTCCGAGCTGAACGGGCTGGCGGGGATAGCGTGCATCACGAAAAACGTGATGGCGATCACCAGAAAGATCGTCAGCAGCGCCATCAGAAACCGCTTGATGATATAGAACAGCGTCTTTGTGTTCACGCACAACGCCTCCTTTCATGAATCCTTATCACATGCCTTTTGTGTAGCAAAAGGCATGTAAGGGCCGGCCCTTACGGCGCGGTCGAATATAGCTTTTTCTATTTTACTATATTAAAGTAAAAAATGCGAAAATGCAAGGTCTGTTTTTTCCAATTTGCATCAAACAGCCGTTTGACTTGCATTTTTCGCCGTTTTTACTACTGTTATACAAACTCGAGCCGAAAAACCTGTTAAAAATGACGACAAAGTGTTCGCAAGTTTCATAAAAAGAGCGGCCCCAAACACATTGAAGCCGCTCGCGATACTCTTCAGTTCGTCCAGGAGAAGTTCTCCTTGCCGTAGGCAATCGTTCGGTCATACTTCCGCAGCACGGGTCATGATCTGACATCGATCATTACACATCTGATCCGCCGTATTTCTCGCAATAGCGATAAGGGTCCTTCTTCCACTCTAAGTATCTCTCCCGAAGGCATCTGCAGCATGGACGATAACCTGCGCTAATGGCCGTTTTCTCATCGGCAAAAAAAACGCGTCCTTTCTCATAGCTTCCAGGAAATCGTCTTATTGAATCAAGGGCCGCAGGACAGTCAAGGCGGCCATATATCTTAGCTTTGCTGTTGCCTCCATAGGTCCCGGGCGTGTCTGAAAAGTAAAAATTCCCATCTGCACCAAGCAACTTGTACTTCTTCATTACATTATGGCTCCAATTCACTTATTATTTGCAGCGCACCGGACCGCGCCTGTCCCCCGGATCATTTACACGCGGCGAATGCATGGGCCTGCTCCACCCAGCCGAACAGCTCCTCGTCCAGGTCGCTCTCCCGGCTGACGACGATATGGGTGGTCCAACGGCCGGGATAGGGCTCGGTCTTCGCCGCCACCCGCTCTGACTGGAGCGGTCCGGGCAGGCCCAGCGTCAGGACGAAATAGCTCTCCGGCAGCTCAGACTTCCTCCTGGGCCGGAGGAAAGACACGCAGGCGAACATGCGGCGGTCATAAAAGGATATTTGGGTCTTTTGGACTTTGACCGCGGTCTGCGGATACTGCCGCAGCAGCCAGGCCAAAAACGCCTCATACAGCGGATAGACCTCCCGGTGTCCGTCGAAAAACATGAGGGTATCTTCCGCCAGCCGCTCTGTTCCGCTGTCCATCATATAAGACCTCCCCCGCCCTCAGACGTTATGCCGCCGCCGCTTTCGCGGCGGGAAAGGCGGTGCGGGCATACCGGCGGTAGACGGCAAAGCACAAAAGCACGTTCAGCGCGTCCGCCGCCACCTGGGCCCAGACCAGGCCGTTCATCCCTATGAGCCAATTGAGCAGGAACAGCATGGGGATATTGAGCCCCAGCCAGCGCACCACGCCCAGAAACAGCGCGTGGCCCCCCTCGCCGAAGCCGTTGAACAGGTGCACATGGAAAAAGCTCAAAAACATCAGCGGCGTGGCCAGTATCCGCGCCCGGAGGAACCCCGTGCCCAGGGCCACCGTCTCGGCGTCGCCGATGAAGATTCGCATGATCTGGCCGGCGAAGAGCTCATAGAGAACGATGCTGGCCCCCGCGCATATGAGCCCCAGCTTCAGGGAATAGCGTTTGACGGCGTTCATGCGCTCATAGTTGCGGGCCGAGAAGTTGTAGGCCACGATGGGCGTCATGCCCAGGCATATGCCCACGCCGGTATTGAGGGGCAGCCGCTCCACCTTCAGCACGATGCCCACCGCCGCCAGGGCGATGTCGCTGTATCCGGTCATCAGCCGGTCGATGATGATGTAGTCCAGGTCGAACAGCAGCGACGTGATGGACGAAGGCACGCCCACGGAGAAGATGGACTTTAGGCTGTCCCGGCCGGGCAGCATGGTGGGTTTGCCCACCTTGAGGACGTCGCTGGTCCTGATCCTCTTGAGCACGATAATGAAATAGACGCAGACGATGCAGTTGGAAAGGCAGGTGGCCGCGCCGGCGCCCATGATCTCCCTCCCCTTCGGCAGCAGCACGAACATGAAAAGCGGGTCCAAGGCGATATTGATGATGCCGCCCATGGTGATGCCGAAGCCGGCCTTCCCGGACTCGCCGATGCTGCGGATCAGCGTGGACAGGGTGTTGGAAAGGACCGTGGGCACCCCGCCGCAGACGATCACGAAGAAGGCGTAGCCGCTGGCATAGGCGTAGGTATCCTTCCCCGCGCCCAGAAGGCCCATCAGCGGGCGCATGAAGACGAGGGTACTCAGGGAAAACAGCGCCGATACGGCCAGGGCCAGCCACACGCAGAAGCTGTATACCCGCCGGGCCTCGTCCGGCCGCTTCTGCCCCAGCAGCCGGGAGATCAGCGCGCCGCCTCCCACGCCGGACAGGCCCGCCAGCGCTATGGTGATGTTGAACAGCGGCAGTATCAGCGATGCCCCGGCCACCATGTAGGGGTCGTTGGTGCGGCCAATGAAGAACGTGTCGGCCATGTTGTAGATCAGTACGATCAGCTGGCCCACAACGGCCGGCAGGACCATCGTCCAGACCGCCCGGGGGACGGGCATCGTCTCAAATACCTCCGCGTTGTTCTTCCTGACCGTATCCATGGCCCCATCGCCTTCTTTTCGTCGTTATCTGATAAGCCGCTGCCTATTCTATCACCACGCCCCGCCAAATGCAAGAAACGGCCCCAGCTTTTGGCCGGCGGCCGTGATTGCAATTCACCGCAAAGTTTGCTATAATGTGGTCTCCATTGGAAAGGGGGCCTGTCTATTGTATAACATCGCCATATGCGACGACGACCAGGTCTTTGCCGCATCCTTCCGCGCCCGGCTGACCAAGGCCCTGGACGGCCGGGCCATCCCCCACCAGATCACGGTCTATTCCGACCCCGACGCGCTCCAGCGGGCCGTGGAGGACGGCAGGCGGTATGAGCTGCTGTTCCTGGACGTGATATTCGCCCAGGCGGAGCGGGGCATCAGCCTGGCCTCGGCCCTGAAGACGTCCGGCTGCGGGGCGGACGTGGTGTTCATGTCCACCACCCCGGATTTCGCGGCCGCCAGCTTTGACGTGGCGCCCCTGCACTATCTGGTGAAGCCGGTGTCGGAGGAAAAGCTAGCCGCGGCGCTGGACCGGTTTTTGGATAAGAACGCCCCCTGTCTGTTTCACTTTGCCACCACCCGCCGGCATCTGCAGGTGCCCCTGACGGGGATCGTCTACTTTGAGATATTCCTCCGGGACATCGTCATCCACAAGGCCGACGGCACAAAAGAGACCTGCGTGGGCACGCTGAAGGACGTGGAGGACCGTCTTCCGGCCCATACCTTCGTGCGCCCACACAGGAGCTATCTTGTGAATCTCGACCACATCTCTGAGATCGTCCGCTACGAGATACGCGTCTCCACGGGAGAAACGGTCCCCGTGAGCCGAAAGCTGTACGCCCAGGTGCAGCAGGCCATCATCGATCGGGCCGAGCAGCGGGTCACGAGGTCCTTGCGGACGGCAGACTGAAGTTGCTCCTGACGGAGAACTCCCCGTCCGTCCGTTCCATCAGAAGAACGCTGTTGTACTTTTCCGCGATCTGCCGCATGGCCTCTATGCCATAGCCGTGGCGGCGGCGGGCCCGTTCCTCCATACTGAGCTTTTCCGCTTCCTGTTCCTCCGGCGCGCTGTTGGCGCAGCCGATGAACAGGAAGTTTTTTTGCAGCGCCATATTGAGGCGGATATACCGGTCCTGCTCCGCCGGCAGCTTCCGGCAGGCGTTCAGGGCGTTTTCCAGCATATTTGTCAAAAACACGCTCAGATCCTCGTCCGCGATGCGAAGCTCCGCCGGGACCCGCAGGTCGTACTCCACCCGGATCCCCTGGGCCTTGGCCTGGTCCAGATAGACGCCCGCCACGGTGTTTACCAGCACGTTCACGCTGTAGCGCGTGGTGGGAAGCCTGTCCAAGGCGTCCGTGACGGAGGCTATGTATTCCCGGGCGCGGGCCGTGTCCCCGTCCTGGAGCAGGCCCGCCAGGGCCGTCATGTGGTGGCGCATCTCGTGCTTGGAGGCGTTGACGGCCTCCTCGCTCCGAAGCACCCGCTCATAGCTGGCCATGGTCAGGCGGCTCCGCTCCTGGAGCACGTCTATCGTCCGGTGGGTCCGCACCGTCCGCCGGACCACCTGCATCAGCACCACAAACACCGTTATGTAGGAGATGACGTCAGTGCAGAGCGTGACCACAGGCCAGTAGTTACCCATGCTCAGCGCCGTCCATACCCCGTCCACAAGATAGTCGCGAAGGCTCCCCCACGCCCTGGCCTTGCCGGCCACATACACCGCCGTGAGCGCTGCGACGGCGAGCCCATAGCGGAGAGCGCGTCTTCTCTCCGGCCGGGTCCGGCCGGCCCAGCGCAGACGCTCGGCGCAGAACGCCGCCGTCACCGCCAGGCATACCACCAGCGCCCCCGGGCCGGTGCTGATCGCCAAGCCGGAGATACTGCTGTTGATGCTCGATGCGCCCTCATATACCGCCCAGGCCGCCACGGCGGCGCAGAGCGGCCACTCCCACCGGCCCTTCAGCCCCAGCGCCAGATACAGATACAGCGGTGCCATATAGAGATCGCACAGGTATTGCAGCACTATATATTTGTTCAGTACACCGTAATATCCTGCATAGGAGGTATACGCCGCGTTCAGAAACTGCATCATGAAATAAAGGCACAGGAGCAGCGTTTTCCCGTCCGCGGCATCGTTGTAAATATCCAGCAGGAACACGCCCGCCATGGAAAGCGCCAGGAGGGCATAGATGGTCATAGTCGCGTTCCCCTTCACGGAGAACACCACGGCGTCGGCCACATATGTGTCCTCGCTCATGATAGACGGGTATATCGGCTCCGGAGACGCGGCGTTCTCCGGGAAGTAGGTGATCACCGTAAGCTCCCTGCCCAGATAGTCCCCGGGAAGCCCCATGACCACGCTGCGGACGCCGCCATACTGGATACGGCCCAGCCGCTCCCATTGGGCATCATCGGGACGGACGAAGCCGTCACCGTCCCGTGAAAGCTCCGGGAAATCGGAATAGAGCGCCTCTCCGTCCAGGAAGATCTCTATGCCGTCATCTATGCACATCCACCGCAGCTGCGCGTCGGGCACATCCTCCGTTATGGTATGCGTGGCACGCACGGCCCGTGTCCCCTCCGGCAGCTGTACAGTATAAATGTCGCCGTCGAACACCGGCTCACAGGACTGCACGCCGCCGTCCGTCAGTACCTCATAGCGCCAGCCGTCGCGCTCATGCCGGGCGTACGACAGGAACCATTCCTCCCTGTCCGTGCGGTCCAGCAGGGAGAAAATAGTCAGGATGAACGCCGCCAGGACCAGGATCACGGCCCCGCCGGCGATATATTGTTTTATCTTCCTGGCCGCCATGACATATCCTTTCCGTCCGGACGCTTTTCGCCCGTCACACCTCCGTGATCACCGGCAGGATCATGGGACTGCGGCGGGTGACTTTATACAGGTAGCCGCCCAGCTGGCCCTTGACCCGGCCCTTGATCTCCGCCCAGTCGGTGATCCGCGACCGCTGGCAGGACTCGATGCTCTCATACACCACCCGGCGCATGTCCTCCATGAGCTGGGCGTTCTCTTTCACGTAGACGAAACCGCGGGTGATGATCTCCGGCTCGGACAGCAGCGCCCCGTCCTGGGCGGACATGGTCATCACGATCACCACCATGCCGTCCTGGGCCAGATGCTGCCGGTCCCGCATGACCACGTTCTCCACGCCGCCGTCGTCGGCGCCGTCCACCATCACCCGGCCGGAGGGCACCGTGCCGTTTTTGGTGATGCGCTTGGCGGTCAGCTCGATCACGTCCCCCACCCCGGCGATCATGATGTCCGCCGGGCGGATGCCCATCTCCTGGGCCAGGTCCCCGTGGCGGCAGAGCATGCGGTGCTCCCCGTGGACGGGGATGAAGAACCTGGGTTTCGTCAGGGCCAGCATGGTCTTCTGCTCCTGCTGGCAGGCGTGGCCGGACACGTGGATGTCGATGCTCCGGTCGTATATGACCTCCGCGCCCTTGGAAAAGAGCTCGTCGATGACCCGGGTCACGGTCCGCTCGTTGCCGGGGATGGCGGAGGCGGAGATGATGACCCGGTCCCCCGCGCCGATCTTCACCTGCCGGTGCTCGGAAAAGGCCATGCGGTACAGCGCCGACATGCTCTCGCCTTGGCTGCCGGTGGTGATGATGACCACCTTCGCCGGCGCGAGGGAGTTGATCTGGTTGATGTCCACCAGCACGTCCTTGGGGACGGTCAGGTACCCCTCCTCCACCGCCAAGCGGATCACGTTCTCCATGCTCCGGCCGGTGACGCAGACCTTGCGCTTATACTTATAGGCGCAGTTGACGATCTGCTGGATGCGGTGGACGTTGGAGGCGAAGGTGGTGACGATGATGCGCTTGTCGCAGCCCCGGAACAGCCGCTCCATGCTCTCGCCCACGTGCCGCTCCGACTCGGAATAGCCGGGCCGCTCCACGTTGGTGGAGTCGGAGAGCAGGGCCAGCACGCCCTCCTTCCCCAATTCGGCGAACCGGTGGAAATCGAACACGCCGCCCTCGATGGGCGTCAGGTCGATCTTAAAGTCGCCGGTATGGATGACCGTGCCCACAGGCGTTCTGATGGCCACCGCCACGCTGTCGGCGATGGAGTGGTTCACGTGGATGAGCTCGCAGGTAAAGGCGCTGCCCACCTTGAAAGTATCGCCCGCGGAGCAGGTGATGAGCTTCACCTTGTCCGCCAGGCCGTGCTCCTCCAGCTTCAGCCGCACCAGCCCGGCGGTGAGCCGCGTGGCATACACGGGGCAGTCGATGCGGTTCAATACATAGGGCACGGCGCCGATATGGTCCTCGTGGCCATGGGTCAGGACCATGCCCCGGACCCGGTCTTTGTTCTGGACCAGATAGGTCACGTCCGGCACGACCACGTCGATGCCGTACATGTCCTCGTCGGGAAAGCCCATGCCGCAGTCCACCACCAGGATGTCCTTGCCGTACTCATAGACATAGAGGTTCTTGCCGATCTCGTCCAGACCGCCAAGAGCCATGATCTTCAGTTTTTGTGCCATGTGTTCTGTTTTACTCCTTGCAATATGTAACGCAGGTCCTGCCGGGCAGGACCTGTCCGTAAAGAATCATACCCATGTGTGGAAAAAATATTCATCCGTATCGGCTCACATGTCCCGCCGGCCCTCCAGCGCCCGGACAAGTGTGGCGTCGTCGGTGAATTCCAGGTTAGACCCCACCGGGATGCCGTAGGCAAGCCTTGTGACCCGCACGTCGAAGGGCTTTAACAGCCGGGCGATATACATGGCCGTGGCGTCCCCCTCGGTGTCCGGGTTGGTGGCCATGATGACTTCTTTTATGTCACCCTCCGCCACGCGCTTGACAAGCTCCGAGATGCGGATATCGTCCGGGCCGATGTGGCTCATGGGCGGCAGCACGCCGTGGAGCACGTGATACACGCCGTTATACTCCCGGCTCCGCTCCAAACTGGCCACGTCCCGGGCCTCCGCCACCACGCATACCACGGACCTGTCCCGCCGCTCGTCGGCGCAGACAGCGCATATCTCCCCGTCCGTCAGGTTCTGGCATATGGGGCAGGTATGTACGGTCCGCCGGGCCCGGAGGATGGTCTCGGCGAAGGCCTCCGCCTCCCCCTCCGGCAGGGCCAGCACATGAAAGGCCAGCCGCTGGGCGCTCTTGCGCCCGATGCCGGGCAGCGCGGCGAAGCGGTCGATCAGTTCTTCAAAGGATACGGGAAAAAAGGGCATATCATCTCACCTGCCGCGAAGTTCTTCAATGATGGAGGCATAGTCCTCATGGCCGAAGATGGCGGACCCAGCCACCAGGACGTTTGCGCCGGCGGCTTTGGCGATGGGGGCGGTGTCGGGCTTGATGCCGCCGTCCACCTCCACGTCACAGGCGGGATTCACCTCGTCCAGCCGCCTGCGGATGGCGGCGACCTTCTTCATCTGGTCCATCATGAACGGCTGGGCGCCGAAGCCCGGCTCCACCGTCATCACCAGCACCATGTCCAGCTCCGCCAGCCAGGGCTCCAGCGCCACCGCCGGCGTGACCGGCTTGACGGACAGGCCTGTGCGCACCCCACAGCGGCGGGCCATCTCCAGAGCCAGGGATATGTCCTCCGGCTTGTCGGACTCCAGATGGACCGTGATATGGCTGGCGCCGGCCTTGGCGAAGGCCTCCACGAAGTCGCTTGGGTTGACGATCATCAGATGCACGTCCAAAAACGCATCCGGGAACGTCTTATGGATGCTCTCCACCACCGGCACGCCCATGGAGATGTTCGGCACGAACTGGCCATCCATCACGTCGATATGGATGTAATCCGCCCCGGCTTTCAGGACGCGCTCTATCTCATCGTCCAGGCGCGTGAAGTCCGCCGCCAGGATAGAGGGTGCGATCTTGATGTTTGTCATACAGTTCACCCACCGCATAATATGGTCCAGCCGCGCTGTGCACGACATGGCTTTCATATAGGGGGCGGACCGGCCTGTCCGGTCTGTCCCCACCGTTTTGTCCGTGGAAATATCTGCCTGCCGGTAGTATACCATGAGATAGGCAAAAGTAGCAAGTAATCCTTGACGGAATTGACGATTCAGCATAAAATATTTAAAGATAGTGTATCAAAAGGAGGCGATATGATGCGTGAAGTGAAGCGCAGGTCCGCTCTTCCGGTGTATATCGCCGCGGCTGTGTTCGCGGTCTACGCGCTGGTGTTCCCCCTGTATGCCTGGACACACTTCCTTCTGGCCGCGCTGGTGACGGCGGCGGCATGGCTCCTGGCGGACAAGCTCATCAAGCTGAAGGTGGAGTACGTCCCCGAGCCGGAACCGGAGCCGGTGAGTTACGGCGCAGCCGTGGACGCCATCCTGGACGAGGCGAAAAAGGCAAAGCAGGAGATGGAGCGGCTGGCCGCTTCCATCGCCGACGGGGACGTGAAGGCAAAGATCGCAAAGCTCATCTCCCTGAGCGACGCCATCGCCCAGGACGCCATCCAGGACAGTTCCGACGTGCCCCAGATCCAGAAGTTCCAGAGCTACTTCCTCCCCTCCACCATCCAGCTCCTGGAGGCCTATGACCGCATGAGCGCCCCGGGCGTGGAGGGCGAGAACATATCCGGCGCTAAGAGCCGCATCGCGGACATGCTCCAGACGGAGGCCGACGCTTTCCAGAAGCAGCTGGACGCCCTTTACAAGAACGACGCCATGGACGTGGACGCCGACATCAAGGTGATGGAGAACCTCCTCAGCCGCGAGGGACTGGGCAAGGCGGATGACCTGCAGGAATTCCTGCGCAAAGCCAAGGGAAACTGACAGATAATACAAATAAGATATACGGAAAGGAATACTATCATGGCCGACGAGAAGAAATATGAGATCAACCTGACCCTGGACCCCGCCGCCGCAGACGCGCCCCCAGCGCCCGCTGCGCCGGACGCGACCGCCGCGGTCACTGCCGCCGCCGTACAAGCCGCCCCTGCCGCCGATGCCGTCGCCAACCAGGCCGAAGCGGAGGCCCCTGTGGAGAAGCTGGATATCAACGACCTGGCCCCAGAGGAGCAGGCCGCTGTGCGCAAGTTCGCCAAGCAGATCGACGTGACCAACTCCGCCCAGGTGCTGGCTTACGGCTCCGCCGCCCAGAAGAACATCGCCGACTTCTCCGCCCAGGCGCTGGAGCAGGTCCGCACCAAGGACCTGGGCGCGGTGGGCGACATGCTCTCCGACCTGGTGGGCGAGCTCAACGGCCTGGACGTGTCCGCCGAGCAGCCCAAGGGCCTGAAAGGCCTGTTCAAAAAGGCCGCCCGCAGCTTCTCCGACATGAAAGTGAAGTACGACAAGGCTGAGGTCAACGTGAACAAGATCACCGAGGCCCTGAACCAGCACTGGATCACCCTCAACAAGGACATCGTCACCATGGACAACATGTACGATATGAACCAGGCGTACTTCAAAGAGCTGACCATGTATATCATCGCCGGCAAGCTCCGCCTGGAGGAGCTGAAGGCCACGGAGCTGCCCGCCCTGCAGAAGAAGGCGGAGGAGACCGGCGCCCCCGAGGACGCCCAGGCCGCCAACGATTACGCCGCCCAGCTTGGCCGCTTCGAGAAGAAGATACACGACCTGGAGCTGACGCGGATGATCTCCATCCAGATGAGCCCCCAGATCCGCCTGATACAGAACAACGACGCGCTCATGGTGGAGAAGATCCAGACGGCCATCGACAACACCATCCCCCTGTGGAAGAGCCAGATGGTCCTGCACACCGGCTCCGTGGGCGTGGCCCAGGAGGCCGAGCGGGGCATCGTGGACCTGGAGACCCTGCAGGAGACCAACAAGGAGCTCATCCAGACCCTGGAGGACGTGCGCAAGATACAGGACGACGGTCGTGCCCGCAGGGCCCAGGCCGAGGTGGAACTGGGCCGCATCGAGGGCGAGCTGAAACAGAAGCTCCTGGAGATGAAGGGCTAAAAGGCAGCCATGTCTATTCTAAAAAAGCGTTCAACTGCCATCGTCATATTCGTGATCGTGGTGGTGCTGTTCTCCTTTCTGGGCTGTAAGCGGAGCCTGAACAAGGCCTGCCGCCAGGCGGAGGCCGCCTTCTTCGACAAGAGCCTGCTCAAAGCCGACGGCGGCTATTCCGCCCCGGCGGACCATCTGGAAAACTGCGTGGACCTGGCCAACCGCCTGCTGTCCGTCATCGGCACGGACGGCAAGTGGTCTGACGCCTATGATGCCGTGAAGGCCGCCCGTTCCGACCTCCTGGATGCGCTGGAAGCGAAGGACATCCCCGCCATCGGTGCGGCGGACCAGGCCCTTGTCGACGCGGTGGCGCAGGTGGAGGCGGTAAAGTCCGCCGGCACTCCCCTGCCGGAGAGCCATGACGACTATGACAAGATCGTCTCGGACTTCCACAGCGCCCAGGCGGAGTTGGACAGCAGCGCTTACAGCAGCCACATCCTGGCCTTCCGGGACGAGGTGCTGTCCGCCTTCCCCACGAGCATCCTCCGCCGTCTGACCGGCGTGCAGGCGCCGGAGACCTTTCCATGAGGTGACGAGATGAAAAAGCTGCTTTCCTCCCTTCTGGCGGTGCTGATGTGCCTGTCCCAGCTGGCCTGCCCCGCCTTTGCCGCGCTGGACGCCGGCACCGGCAATGGATATTACGCCATGGACGACGCGGGGGTGCTGTCCGCTGAGACGGAGACGCTCCTGGCGGAGTACAACGACGTGCTGGAGAGCCAGTGCCACAGCGCCCAGTTCGTGGTGGCCACGGTATCCTACCTGGACGAGGACGCGGACATATACGCCACCCGGCTCATCAACGACTGGGGCGTGGGCAGCGCCACGGAGAACAACGGCATGCTCCTGCTGCTGGTCACGGAGGAGTACCGGGGCGGCCTCACTGTGGGCGACGGCCTGGACGAGGCCTTCTACGACAGTTTCCAGGAGAAGTACTACGACGACTTCTGGGACGACGTGGACGCGGACCGTTTCGACGACGCCGTGCAGGACCTGGCCGGCCACATCTATGACTGGTATCTGGACTACTACAACGTCCAGCTGGCCTCCGAGCCGGAGCCGGCCCAAGGCTACAGCAGCGGTTATGGCTATGGCTACGGCTATGAGCCGCAGCCCGTGAGCCGGGCCCCCTCTATCCTGGGCATCATCGGCATGTTCCTCATCGCCCTGGTCATCATTTGGGTCATCGGCGCTGCCAGCCGGTTCACCCGGATGAGCCGGTACGGCTACACCGGCGGCTTCTTCCCCATCTTTTGGTTTGGCGGTCGGCGGCGCTACCGCTCCTGGATGCGGCAGCAGCCCCCGCCTCCCCCGCCCCCTCCCGGCGGCTTCGGTCCCGGGCCCGGCGGATACCGGAGCCCGGCTCCTGCCCGCCGCAGCACCTTCACCAGCCGCCCGCCCCGCAGCGGCGGCTTTGGCGGGTCCAGCGGCGCCAGCCGGCCCTCCGGCGGCTTCCGCTCCAGCGGCGGG
>CANRMG010000027.1 GCA_947631675.1 uncultured Oscillospiraceae bacterium | reverse complement strand
GCCGGCCGGCCGCAGCAAGGGCACACATCGCCCAGCTTCTCCTGGGCAAAGGGGATGCACCGGCTGGACACGCCGGCCAGCTCCTTCATCTTCTCCTCGCAGGCCACGTCGCCGCACCACATGGTCTTGACGAAGCCGTCCATGGCCTTGGCCTTGACCTCCTCCACGGTAGAGGCGGGCCAGGTGTGGCTGTCCAGATTGGCCTTGGCCTTGTCGAACAGGCTCTGCTGCACGTCCTCCAGAAGGGCGGATACGGCCTGCTCCAGCCCCTCCAGGGGAAGAGGAGCCTTTTCACCAGTGTCCCGCCGGGCGGACATGGCCATGCCGTTTTCGATGTCCCGGGGGCCCAACTCCAGCCGCAGGGGCACGCCCTTCATCTCATACTGGGCGTACTTCCAGCCGGGGCTGTTGTCGGAGAAGTCCCCCTTGACCCGGATGCCGGCGGCCTTCAGCCGGTCCACCACTGCCTGGGCGGCCTCGGTCACGCCGGGCTTGTGGGCGGCCACAGGAATCACCACCACCTGGATGGGGGCCACATGGGGCGGCAGCACCAAGCCGTTGTCGTCGCCATGGGTCATGATGAGCCCGCCGATGGTGCGGGTAGAGAGGCCCCAGCTGGTCTGGTGGGGATAGACGGACTGGTTGTTCTTGTCCTGGAAGGTGATGTCGAAGGCCCGGGCAAAGCCGTCGCCAAAGTAGTGGCTGGTGCCGGACTGGAGGGCCTTGTGGTCATGCATCATGCACTCGATGGTGTAGGTGTTCTCCGCGCCGGCGAACTTTTCCTTGTCTGTCTTGTTGCCCTTCACCACCGGCATGGCCAGCAGCTCCTCGCAGCAGCGGGCGTAGATCTCCAGCATCTGCAGGGTCTCCTCCCGGGCCTCGGCCTCCGTGGCGTGGAGGGTGTGGCCCTCCTGCCAGAGGAACTCCCGGCCCCGCAGGAAGGGGCGGGTGGTCTTTTCCCAGCGCAGCACGCTGCACCACTGGTTATATTTCATAGGCAGGTCCCGCCAGGAATGGAGGACGTTTTTCCAGTGGTCGCAGAAAAGCGTCTCGCTGGTGGGGCGCACGCAGAGCTTTTCGGGCAGCTCCTCGCTCCCGCCCAGGGTCACCCAGGCGCACTCGGGGGCGAAGCCCTCCACATGGTCCTTCTCCCGCTGCAAAAGGCTCTCCGGGATAAGCAGGGGCATGGATACGTTCTCATGGCCTGTCTTTTTGAACTCCGCGTCCAGCCAGGACTGAATGTTCTCCCAGATGGCGTAGCCGTAAGGCCGCAGGATGAAAAGGCCCTTGACGCCGGAGTAATCGATGAGCTCCGCCTTGGTGCACACGTCGGTATACCACTGGGCAAAGTCCACGTCCATGGAGGTGATCTGCTCCACCTGCTTGTTGTTCGCCATAGTTTCCAGACCTCGTTTCTTGAAGTAGCTTACCTATTTTATATACGGCGTCACCCCTTGTCAAGTGGATACTTGACCGTTCGGGCCCATGTGCCGTATAATACAGTATATTTATGCGCACCGGCGCCGGGGCCGTCCCGGCCGCTGAAAGGAAAAGGTATGAACAAACAGCGATATATCGCGGAGCTGGGCCGGCTGCTGATCTTTATGACCGCCGCCGACCGGGACGAGACGCTCCGCCGGTTCGGGGCCCTGTTCGACGAGGCCGGCCCCGACGGCGCGGAGGCGCTCGTATCCCGCATCGGCTCCCCTACGAAAAACGCCATCCGGCTCAGCCGGGTCTATGAGCCCGGAGAGCTTACAGATGAGCTCCTGTTCGGGGACATGCCCCCGGCGGCGCCCGCGCCCCAGCCGGCGCCAGCCCAGCCCGCCGACGCTCCGGCCGGGCAGACAGAGGAACCGGACGAGTTTCCCGACTACGGTCTGCCGGACCTGCCGGAGGGGCCCAAGGCCCCGGAGAGCGCCCCGGCGGAGGAGAGCCCCGCGGCGGAGGAGCCCCCGGAAAGGGAGCCCGCCCCTGCGGAGCCCCGCTTCGTCTCTGTACCCGTCCATGACGGGGAGCCGGAGGAGGAATATGAACCCCAGCGGCCGGCCGTGGACCGGCCCATGCCCCTGTGGCTGGGGGTGCCGCTGTTCATCCTGGCGGTGATCGTGCTGGGCGTGCCCCTGGCGGTGCTCGCCCTGGCGCTGCTGCCGGTGATGCTCCTGCCCGGCGCGGCCATCCTGATCGGCGCGGTGCTGGCCGCCGTAGGCGGCCTGTGGTGCATCAGCTACATCGCCGACGCGGTGATGCTCTTCGGCGTGGCCTTCTTCGTGCTGGGTCTGGCCCTGGTGATCCTGTGGTGCGGGGTGTGGCTGGACGTGGCCATCGTGAAGATATACATCCGCATCACGGTCGGACTGAAGCACCTGTTTCTGGGAAGGAGGGTGAGCTGAATGCGCAAAGCGTGGCACATCGTGAGCATGCTGGCCATGGCCTGCGTGCTGCTTGGCATCGTGGGCATCGCCGTGGGCTTCTTCACCGGCAGCTCCCCCACCATCCTGCAAAACCACGGCCACATCCAGCAGTACGGCGAGCGGCTGGCCCTGAACTGGAACATCTTCCGGCAGGACGTAGCCCATCTGCTGGCCATGATCGGCCTGTAAGATCCCGTGAGCCTTTTCAGGGGCGCCGGACGGCGCCCCTGTTTGCCGCTATTCTATGATCGCAAAGAAGGAATACATATGAACATCTCCCCCTTCCTGGTAGAGGAGTGGATGAACGCCTACGAGACAGGCGCGAAGTACAACATCGCGGAGACCTGCGTGGACTCCGTGTCCATGGACCAGCTGTTCGCCCTGACGGGCGCCGACAGGGAGCGCTTCTGGACGGACTTCAGCGCCCGGCGGCTGACCTACGGCCATATCCAGGGCGACCCGGCTTTTCTGGAGGGCGTGTGCGGCCTGTACAGGACCATCCGGCCGGAGCACATCGTGCCCACCCACGGGGCCGCCGGGGCCAATCACCACCTGTTTTACTCCCTGGTGGAGCCCGGTGACCGGGTGATCTCTGTCAGTCCCACCTACCAGCAGCTCTACTCCATCCCCGCCTCTCTGGGGGCGAAGGTGGACATCCTGCCCCTGCGGCGGGAAAACGGCTTCCTGCCGGACCCGGCGGAGCTGCGCGCCCTTGCAGCCGGCGGCGTGAAGCTCATCTGCCTCAATAACCCCAACAACCCCACCGGTGCGCTCATGGACAGCGCCCTCTTGCAGGAGATGGTCTCCATCGCAAGGGAGGCCGGGGCATATCTTCTCTGCGACGAGGTGTACCGCCACCTCAATCAGGACGAGAGCTGGACCGAGTCTATCGCGGACCTGTACGAAAAGGGCATATCTGTGGGCAGCATGTCCAAGGTCTTCTCCCTGGCGGGCCTGCGCCTGGGCTGGCTGGCCACCCGGG
Source organism: uncultured Oscillospiraceae bacterium (assembly GCA_947631675.1). The sequence goes on along the minus strand of CANRMG010000027.1, from coordinate 10,637 downwards.
ACGAGGCGCTGCTTCACGCCCTGTGGTCCCACCGGGACTACGACCACATCTCCTGCGGCATGTTCGACGAGACCACGGCCGCCCTGGCCCTGGGGCACAAAGACGCGCTGCTGGGCCGGAGCCGGGCCCTCGTCCGGGAGAACCTGGCCATCCTGGACGATTGGGTGGCCGCCGAGCCCCACATGTCCTATGTAAAGCCCCGGGCGGGCACCACAGCGCTGGTATTTTACGACTTCGATATGCCCTCCCGGACCTTCTGCGAGCGGATGTACCGCCAGACCGGCGCCTTCGTCACGCCCGGCGAGTGCTTCGGGATCGAGCATTGCATGCGCATCGGCTACGCCAGCTCCAGCGACACGCTCCGGGCGGGCCTCGCCGCCATGAGCGCGTTCATCAGAACTTTGGAACAGGAGGACACACCCATATGCCAAGACTGAGCGACCGCGTCGGCACCTTCACCGACTCCGTCATCCGCCGGATGACCCGCATCAGCGACCAGTACGGGGCCATCAACCTCTCCCAGGGGTTCCCCGACTTCGATCCCCCCAAGCCCATGCTGGACAGGCTCTCCCAAGTGGCCTATGAGGGGCCCCATCAGTACTCCGTCACCTTCGGGGCCAAGAACCTGCGGGACGCCCTGGCCGCCAAGCAGAGCCGCTTCACCGGTCTGTCCATCGCCCCGGATAAAGAAGTGGTGGTCACCTGCGGCGGCACGGAGGCCATGATGTGCGCCATGATGACCATATGCAACCCCGGGGATAAGGTGCTGGTCTTCTCCCCCTTCTACGAGAACTACGGCGCAGACGCCATCCTCTCCGGGGCGGAGCCCATCTATATCCCCCTGGTGCCGCCGGCGTACGATTTCGACCTAGACCTCATCGAAAAGGGCTTTCAGGCCGGGGCCAAGGCCATCATTATCTGCAACCCCTCCAACCCCTGCGGCAAGGTGTTCACCGAGGAGGAATTGACGGCCATCGGCCGGCTCGTCCTCAAGTACGACGCCTTCGCCGTCACCGACGAGGTGTACGAGCACCTGGTCTACGCCCCCGGAAAGCACGTATATATGTCCGCCCTGCCGGGGATGTTCGAGCACACCATCACCTGCAACTCCCTTTCCAAGACCTTCTCCGCCACCGGCTGGCGGCTGGGCTATCTCATTGCCCCGGCGGACGTGGCCGAGAACGCCAAGAAGGTCCACGACTTCCTCACCGTGGGCGCCGCCGCGCCCCTGCAGGAGGCGGCGGTGGTGGGCCTTAATTTCCCCGACAGCTACTACGAGGACCTGGGCCGGCTCTACACGGAAAAGCGTGACTACTTCCTGGCGGGCCTGGATAGGATCGGCCTTAAGCACAACGTGCCTCAGGGCACCTACTTCGTGCTCATCGACATCACCGACTTTCTGGCCCTGCCTCAGTTCCAGGGCTGGACAGACTTGCAGTTCTGCGAGTGGATGATAAGGGAGATCGGCGTGGCTGCCGTGCCCGGGTCCAGCTTCTTCAAGGAGCCGGTGAACCACCTCATCCGCCTCCACTTCGCCCGGCAGAAGGACACCATGGACGAGGCCCTGAAACGGCTGGCAAAGCTCCCGGAGCTGCTGTAAACACATATAATAAGGCCGCAGCTCACGCTGCGGCCAACTTTTTGAATGGGGTCCCCATGCGAGCCCAGTGAAACGGGTCGCATGGGGAAAAGGAAGAAGGGCTTTGACCGATGAGAGGAACTGGCTTGCCAGGTCCTCGAATCTTCAAAGCTCTTCTGACGTGGGCAACGGCACCCGGTCCATCAGGATGGTGCCGAAACAGGTCAGGCTCCGCTCCGCGTCCTTCCATATGGTCACGTCCGCGTCCTTCCGGGCCCGGTTCAGGGAGAACAGATAGAGGTTGCCCACCATGTCCTGGCACACCTGCTTGCACAAAAACTCCCCGTCCAGCAGCAGCGCCGCCACCTCCCCGTCCCGGGGCGCCCGCTTCTGGCCCAGGGCGATGGAACCATCGGGCAGGTACGGCTCCATGGAGTTTCCATTGATGCGCACGGCAAAGTCTGCGCCGCTGTCCGCCGGGACGGAATAGTCCTCCCAGGGGTTGCCGAAGTCCGGGTCCCCCCGGCCGGCGGCAAAGCTGTTGCCGATGAGGGGGATGACCTTGAAGGCAGGGTCCGCCGGGCCGGCGGCCCTTTCCATGCGCTGCTTCTCCTCGCCTACCACCGCCCGGACCACACGCTTGCCGTGGCCGTCCAGGCCCTCATAGTCCCGTGCCAGGGCCATGGCCTCGCCGGACAGGCCGGAGCCGCCCTCCCCGTCCACGAAGTCCGCCACGCTCACGCCCAGAGCCGCGGCGATCCGGCCCATGACCTGGATGGTGGGGCTGGCGGTGACGCCGCCGATGATCTTGTTGAGCGTGCCCTTGGCCACCCCGGACCGGCGGGCCAGCTCGTCGATGGTCATGCCCGCCTGCAGCCGGTATTGGGTCATCCGCTTGCCAATATCCATGGCGCTCCCCTCCTTTTCGTTTATTGTACCCGAAACGGGTAGTCTTGTCAATCAAAAAATCTACTTTTCGGAACAAAATTCTCTTGACAAATCCCACTTTAGGGACTATCATAAACACACCGTCCCGAATACGGGACAAAAAACGACAAGAATATACCTGGGAAGGGGGAGACCATATGGATTGGAGACAGGAGGCGGAGGAGAAGCTTCTCCAGTATGAGTTCAAGCGGCAGGCGCTGGTGAACATCCCGGCAGAGATCCGCCGGCTGGAGGCGGACTACACCTCCATCCGCAGCTCCGTGCCCGACGCCACGCCCGCCCATGGCAGCGGCAGCCGCCGGGAAGACGCCATGCTCACCAACATCGTGCGCCGGGAGGAGCTGGCCCGGCAGCTGGAGTCCGCCAAGGCGTGGGTGGCCCTGACGGACGTGGGTCTGGCGGCCCTGGACGAGGAGGACAAGCTTGTGCTGGACCGGTTCTTCGTCCACCGGCGGAAGGGGGCCTGCGAGCAGCTCTGCGAGGAGCTGGACCGGGAGAAGGCCCAGGTCTACCGCCGCCGGGACCGGGCGCTTCGGCGGTTCACCCTGGCGCTGTACGGCGGGCTGGAGAGCTGAAAACGGACCTGTCCGGCTCCTATCTCGGGCAGGTCCTTAAATTGATCATTTTTCGTGATTTTGAGTAATTTTTCGCTAATAATAGCATATAAACAGTTAAAAAGCGCTGTTTTTAATCGATATATTATCAATTTTTCCTCCATATCGACAAAAATCTGTTGTTTTTATCATTATAACATGCTATTATTACGTACATCCCCTCATTTTTACCGCAAAGTAAGGAGATGTTTTCATGTACGAAAGCCTCAGAAAACTGTATTACGGAGATGAAGACGCTTACAAAGCGGCCTATCAGGCTCGGTATATCTCGCCGCAGGCGGTACATCTGGACTTTCCCATAGGGGACCGGTCCAGCTTCTTTGTCCAGGACCAGGATGTCATTAATGGAATGTATTCCATTCTGCGGCTGGACAAGCGCATCTCTGAGCTGTGCTCGGTCCTGCCTGGCCTGGCACTTCGGCAGTATTCCCGGAAGTGCCTTATCGACGAGATCGTGATCACGAACAATATCGAAGGGGTATACAGCAGTCGTAAAGAGATAGGCGACGCTCTGGCCGTCCTGGAGGAGCAGTCGGCACGGCAGGAGCGTAGGCCTCGGTTTTACGGCATGGTCAGCAAGTATAACAAGCTCATCCGCCGGGAAGCTGTCCCTCTGGGAACATGCCAGGATGTCCGCAGCATATACGACGAACTGGTACTGGACGAGGTCGTAGCAGAGGATCGAAACAACGCCCCGGACGGAAGCATATTCCGCCGGGACCAAGCCACAATCCACAGCGCGACGGACCGGGTCATCCACGCGGGGCTTACGCCGGAGAGCCGCATCATCGGAGCCATGGAAAAAGCACTGGCCTTCTTAAATGACGAGAGCATAGAAAGACTCTACAGGATATGCCTGTTCCATTACATGCTGGAGTACATCCACCCGTTCTATGATGGGAACGGCCGCTTAGGCCGCTTCATCGTCAGCTACTGCATCGCCGGGGAGCTTACGCCGCTTTTGGCCTACCGGCTGAGCGAGACCATCAAAGAGAATGTAAAAGAATACTATGAGGCATTCAAAGTGTGCAACGACCCCCGTGATCTGGGAGATTTAACGCCGTTTCTTATCATGATGCTGAATATGATCCAGCGCTCATCGGAGGAGTTGCTGGAAGCCCTGAAGCGGCGGCATACCCGCTGGCAGCGGTATGACCGTTTGTCAGAGAGCCTGCCTGGCGGGAACAAAGCTCCTATGGGACGGCTATACAGTCTTCTCATCCAGGCCGCTCTTTTTGCCGAGCAGGGCATCTCCACCCAAGAGCTAGCGCAATGTATGGAGATGAGTCCTTCCACCCTGCGTAAGAAGCTGGGTACGGTCCGGGAGCAGGGTCTTCTGCTGTGGACGAAAGACGGCACGAAAAAGTACTATTCTATGGATTTAGACGAGTTGGACCGGCGAGTCATGGCGCTTTGAGGCGCTGTACGGCGGGCTGGAGTCATAAGAAAAGAGGCAGGCTTTTCGCCTGCCTCTTATTTTTTTATCCGGTCAGTTCTTGGTCACGTACTGGGAGGAGATATAGCCGGTCTGGCCGTTGTAGTTGATCTGATACCAGCCGGTATACTCCGCGGTGATGGTGACGGTGGAGCCGGAGCTCACCGAGCCGATGACGCTGTAGCCCGTCCCCGCGCCGCTGCGCACGTTCACGGGGCCGCCGGAGGACGTTCTGACGGTGCCGGTACTGGAGGTAGTGGTGCCGCCGCTGTTGTTATTGCCGGTGCTGGAGCCGTCGGAGACATAGGTGGAGTAGACGAAGTACTCCGCGCCGTTATACTGCACGCGGGTCCAGCTGTCGGTGTAGCCGGTGCGGCTCAGCTGGGTGCCGGTCTTGACCACGCCGGCGGAGTCATAGTTGGTTCCGGGCCCCTTGCGCAGGTTCACGTCCGCCGTGACGGTCACGGTGCCGCCGGTGGCGGTGACGTTGAAGCTGGGCACCGGGCTGGCGGTGGGCTGGGTGGTGGACAGGAAGGAGTCGTTGATGTACGCCTCTCCCCCGTTATAGGAGATGCGGCTCCAGCCGTTGCTGACCCGGCCCGTGCGGGTATAGGTGGCGCCGGTGCTGGCAGTGCCAACCACGTCGAAGTCCGTGCCCGGGCCCTTGCGGATGTTCACGCCCACGCCGGTCAGATAGACTGTCTCGTTCACCGCGGAGATGTTATAGGGCGACGGCGAGGAACTGGGCGAGGGGATGGGTGAGGGCGTCGCAGCCATGGGCGGCGTGGCGACGACCATGTTGTTCAGTGGCGTGGCCGTAGGCGTGGGCATGGCCGTGGGGGTAGGCATGGATGTGGGCGCGGGCGACGGGCTCTCGATCACATGGACCCCCTGGAATTCCGGGGAGGCCTCCACCTGCTGCTGTTGCTGAGCAGGCCGCTGGTTCAGCTTGATGACCAGCACGATGGCCACCACGATGATCACCAGGATGATGGCCAGCACCGCCGCGATCTGCCACATGCGCCGGTCCTGCCGGGCCGGGCCGTAATCGGGGCTGGAACCGCCCCGGGCCGTCGACATGGGCCGGGGCCCCCGGCCGCCGGACGGGCGCTCCGGCTCGAAAAAGCCGTTGCCGTCGGAGGAAGGCCGTTCCAGCTCCTCGGTGGGCCGGACGGGCCTGGGCAGGTTCCGAAGGGCGTCGTCATCGTCCCGGTCCCGCCGGTTGTTCCTGGGGATGGTCCCCACCCGGCCGGAGTCCATGGGCGCGCTGCACTTGCGGCAGTATCTGGCGTCTGCCGGCATATTCGCCCCGCAGTTGGGGCACTTGCGTGTATTTTTCTTCATATCCCGAAACCCCTTATTCGATCAGTCGGAAATTGGTTTTTTTTACTTTCTCTCGCCGGCCACATGGACGATCCCGTCCTCCACCTTCAGCTGGCTCTGGCAGAACATGGCTACCGCCTTGGGCAGGAGCTTCCACTCGGCCTCCTCCATGATGCGCCGCTGGAGGGTCTTGGCCGTATCCCCCTCCCAGACCTCCACGGCCTGCTGGAGGATGATGGGCCCCGTCTGCTCCGCCGTCACGAAATAGGCCGTGGCGCCGGAGAGCTTCACCCCCGCCTGGATGGCCCGCTCGTAGGGCTCCAGGGAGTTCATGTCGCTGCTGCCGAAGGCGGGCAGGAGCACGGGGCATACGTTCACGATACGGTCCTCATAGGTCTTGAGGATGCCCGGGCCCAGAGGCTGCACATAGCCCGCCAGCACCACCAGATCCGCATCCAGGTCCTGGAGCTTCTGCTCCACGGCGGTGTTGTAGGACTGCACGTTCGCGAACAGGCTCCGGTCCACCACGTAGGTGGGAAGGTTCGCGCTCTTCGCCCGGATAAGAGCATATGCCTCCGGGTCGGAGGAGATGACCGCCGTCAGTTCGCAGTTGGGTATCTCCCCGAACAGGTGGGCGTCCATCACCGCCTGCAGATTCGTCCCGCCGCCGGACACAAGGACCACCGTCTTTACCATTGGACGACCCTCCCCCGCATAGAGTTCCGCTTTTTTAACTCTTTGTTACCGTATTGTAACACATTATTTTCCGAAAGGCAATACGTAAACCCATCATTTTATCTTTTTTCTGAAAAAATCCGGCTCTTTCCCGCTTTTTTCGTTCCCTGCCCCGTCCGCCGCTGGATTTCTCCGGCCCGTCGTGTTATATTAAATCATGTTATCATGTTGGATGCCGGACGCCCTGTCCGGCCGGGAGGCGCTATGAACAGCACACAACAGCTTTTGAATCAGCTGCGGGACCGGGAGGAGACGGACCTGGGCTTTCTTGACGACCCCGCGTTCGCCTGCCCGTCCGCGGCCATCTACATGGCCGGCCTGCTGGCGGAGCGGGGCATGACCGCGAAGGAGGCCATTCAGGCCCTGGGCCTGGACAAGTCCTACGGCTACCAGCTTTTCAACGGCACCCGCCGGCCCTCCCGCGCCATGCTCATCCGCCTGGCGGTGCTGCTGGGGCTGGACCTGGACGGGACCAACCGGCTCTTGCAGATCGAAGGCCGGCCGCCTCTGTACCCCCGGGTCCGGGAGGACGCGGCGGTCATATTCGCCATAGAAAAGCATATGTCCCTGGAAAAGCTGGACGCCCTGCTGGAGGCAGCCCATGGATGAATTTGGACACGGCTATGAGACCATCCGCCGTCTGAAGGAGGACGGCCCCAAAAGGACCTATCTATTGGAAAAGCGGGACGAACCCTGGCGGCGGTTCGTCTGCAAGCAGGCGCCCAGCGCGGACGCCGGCCTGCTGCGGCGGGAATATGAGATCCTGCGCGCCCTGCCCGACGGGCCTGAGACACTGGAGTTTTGGGAGGAGGACGGGGTCTGCCGCCTGCTGCGGGACTATGTGCCCGGCGTCACGCTGGCGGAGCTCATACGCCGGGACGGCGCCCTGTCGGCCCCGGAGGCAGCCCGGCTGGGCATAAAGCTCTGCGGCGCTCTGGGCGCGCTGCACGCCATGACGCCGCCGGTCATCCACCGGGACCTGAAGCCAGAGAACATCCTGCTCACGGAGACAGGCCGGGTCCGGCTCATCGACTTCGGCGCCGCCCGCACCTATAAGCCCGGTCAGGAGGGAGACACCGCCTATCTTGGCACCAAGGGCTACGCCGCCCCGGAGCAGTACGGCTCCGGCCAGACGGACGTGCGCACGGACATCTTCGCCCTGGGCAAGGTGCTGACCTATGCCCTGGCGGGGGATTACGCGGACACGCCGCCGGCGCTCCCCGGCCGGGACAGGTCCCTGGGGCGCATCCTGGACCGCTGCTGCGCCTACGATCCCGCCCGGCGCTGGCCGGACACGGCGGCGCTCGAAAAGGCGCTGGAGCGGTATCTCGCCCGCCGGGCCCTGCCGGGCCATACCGTGCCGCTGGCCCTCTGCGCGGCGGTTCTGCTCTGCGCGGTCGCTCTATGGGGCGGCTATGAGCTGGGTCTGCGCGCCCCGGCGCCCACACCGGCCGCGGAGGCGCTGCCCGGCTGGGATCCCTTTCGCCGGAAGGAGAACGTGACCGACATCATCCGCCTGGCGGACGAAGAGGACTGGCCCGGCCTGGCCGCGGCCTGTGAGGAGCTGGTCACGTCCCTCATCACGGACCCCATGATCGCGGGCACGGAGCCCGTGGCCTACTGGGAGATGGACGAGCAGGCGCTGGCGGACTATTACCTGAGCCGCCAGGGCTATGAGTTCATCGCCGACCGGCTGGCCTACGGGGACAGCCTGGCCGAGAGCCGTCTGGGGACCTATGAGGCGGTCATGCCCGGTTTTGCCCTGCGGCTCAGGTCCACCATCGACTACGTCCTCACCGACGAGGCGGGCAACACCCAGTCCAGCGCCCTGTACATGCTGGTGGAGGAGGGGGACGACCGGAACATCGACGGCTGCGTCCTGGAGATCATCGGCGCGCTGAACAGCGCCCTGGAGGCCTCGCCGGCATAAAGTGTGCGGCGATGCACACCCTTTTTCCAGCATTGTCTGCTATACTTGTATCCGGCGGTCGCGCTGCGTCCGCCGGATATTCTTACAGAAATGAGGTCACAAAGATGAAGTACAGGAATATTTTGGCCCTGCTGCTGAGCCTGTGCCTGCTGGCGGGCCTTGGGGGCACGGCGCTGGCCGACGGAGAGGCGCCGGCTCTGGTGGAGTACGCCGTCGCCGGCGTGGGCACCATTTCCCTCCCCAAGGGCTGGACGATGGGCGCCGGCGCGGTGGAGGAGCCTCTGCCCATGAGCTACGCGGACTTCTACAGCGGCGAGATCGCCATCCACTTAAGCTGCTTCGGCGCCGACGCCTACGAGGCGGCGGGGGTGCCCCTGCCCGCGGACGTGGAGGAGTACTCCCAGCGGGATGGCGTGCGCCGGAGCGTGCCGGAGGATGCCGCGTTCGACTATGACGAGTACGGCAATTACTATACGCAGTTCACTCAGGACGGCGTGGTGACCTATCATGTGCTCAAGCAGGGCGAGCAGTGCATGGGCGACGTCATACTCACCTACCCGGAGGGGTCCGAGCTGCCGGAGGGCATTTACCAGTGGATGAGCCAGACCGTCATCGACGCATCTGCCGAGGGCCTGCAGCGGTATGACGCCGAGAACGTGGGCGTCTTCTACCTGCCTGAGGGCTGGGAGATGGAGCTGGTCACCCAGGAGGAGCCGTTCACCACCTATGGCGCCCTGTTCACGAATGGTGAGGTCCACATCAACGGCTCCCGCACCGACGCCGAGGGCTACGCCCAGGCGGGGGTATCCCTGCCCGCGGACGTGGAGGAGTTCGGCAGCCGCCCGGGCATCCGCAGCCACCTGCCGGAGGACGCGGAGTTCGATTATGACGAATACGGCAACTATTACGTGCAGTACGTCCAGGACGGCACCGTGATCTACAACGCGCTCAAACAGGGCGACGAGGCCATGGGCAATGTGCAGGCCTCCTATCCCGAGGGGACCGAGGGCACGGAAGATATTCCCTTCTGGCTCAGCCTGGCGGTGATCTTCTGACAGCAAAGGCGCGGTGCTCAAAGCACCGCGCCTTTCTTTTTTATGGGCTCACTCGCCCTTTATGTAGGCTTCCCGCTCCTTTTTAAACTGCTCCGTCTCCGCAAAGCCGCAGGAGAACATCTCCGGGCAGAAGCCCCGGTAGACGCACTCCTTTACCATGCAGGAGGCAAGCTCCGGCTCCACTTCCGCCACCGCGTCCTTTACAAGCTGCCAGGCGGCCCGGGTCTCGGGGCTGGCGCTGGAGCAAAGGCGCTTGCGGCTTATGTTGATGAGGGCCTGGGCGTCCGCCTCGCACTCGTGGCTCACCGGCGCGCCCTGGGGAAGCTCCGTCCTGTCCACGCCGGTGCGGTCCGTGCGCTGGGTCTTGACGAAGTGCTCGATGCCGATCTTATGCCGGACGAAATGGACGCTGACCCAGTAGGGCAGATCCACCCACCGCCAGGCGAACTTCATCTTCCGGATGGGGGAGTGCTCGGCCATGATGAGCTTCCGCTTCCAGGCGGAGTCGGGGTACTTCCCCTTGTCCTTGCCGATGGTGTTCATGGTGGCATTTTTGATGTCCTGCCAGTTGTCCTCGTGCTGGAAAAACTGCAGCCTCGTGTTCAGTTCGCCCATGGTCCGGTCCTCCTGATCATATTTATGGCCCTATCATAGCACATTTTGTCCCATAATGATAGAGAAACCTTTTTTCATCGTATTCCAGCTGTATTCATGAATGGCATCTAAAAAATTCATTTCCCAATATCAGGAGATATTTTGAAAAAAACAGAGATAACGGGAGTAAACCAATATTTTTTGAAAATAATTATTGACTCTCCCGGCAGGTTGTGCTATAACGATAAAGCGCCTCCGGGCGCTGTTATCATGTCAAAACATTACTATCAATATGCGGAGGAAAACGAATGAGCACGACTATGGTGAAGCCTGCCGACGTCGTCCGCAAGTGGTACGTGATCGACGCCGCCGGCAAGCCCATGGGCAAGACCGCCGTCATCGCCGCGGACCTGCTGCGTGGCAA
>CANRMG010000026.1 GCA_947631675.1 uncultured Oscillospiraceae bacterium | reverse complement strand
CGACCTTGATCCTTGCGTCTGCTGCCATATTTTCGGCACCTCCTTGTTAAATTGCCTCCCTATTCCGGCCATAACGGTTCGACCCGTCCGGACGGCAGGTAAAAGTTATCCTATCATATTATCCATTAAATTGCAACCACTTTTTCCGCTTTTCGGTCCCGCAAAGCTTTCTTTGGGCACAAAACCGCGCAGGCTGCATGAACGGTCGTTGCTTTTCTCCTCCGGCTATGGTATCATCATGCCATATCAGAGTAGGGACGGCCGCGTAAAGTGCCGGCGGGATGGGAAGTTGCCCGCGGGACGAACGGCGTGGAGCCGGCGGTGACCGCCCCGCATCCGCTGGAGGGAATTGAATATGAAAAACACCAAGCGTCTCGTGACCGACGGCCTGTGCGCGGCTCTGTACGTCGTGCTGTCCAGCCTCTTAGGGCTGAACCTGGGCCCCATCAAGCTGTCCATCGACGGGCTGCCCGTACTGCTGGCGGCCCTGCTCTTTGGGCCTGCCGACGGCGTGACCGTGGGCCTGCTGGCCGGATTTCTGGGCCAGCTGCTGGGCCCCTACGGGGTCTCCGCCACCACGCCATTGTGGATGCTGCCCGTGGGGGTGCTGGGCCTCATCGTAGGCCTGTACGCAAAGCGGGCGGGCCCCGTCCCCGACCGGAAAAAGCTGGCGGCCGTGGTGCTGCTGGCATTGCTGGCCGATACCACCGTCACCACCGGGGTGATGTACATCGACTGCCTGGTGTACAAATACTCCTTCGTCACCTACTCGCCTTACATCGTCTGGCGGTACGTGGCGGACGTCATCAAGGCGGCGCTGTATGCCCTTGTCCTGCCGCCGCTGGTGAAGGTCTTGAGAAAGGACGTCTTATGAGAATAATGGCCATAGACTACGGCGACGCCCGCACCGGCATTGCCGTGTCCGACGCGTTGGGGCTCATCGCCGGGGAGACCTTCGTCATCGCCCAGTGGGACCCTGAGGCCCTAGCGGATACCATCGTATCCGAGGCGAAGGCCCGGGACGTGGGCACGCTGGTGCTGGGCCTTCCGCGGAACATGGACGGCACCGAGGGCCCCCGGGCGGAGAAGAGCCGGGCCATGAAGGCCCTGCTGGAGGCCCGGGGCATGACCGTGGTATTGTGGGACGAGCGGCGCACCACCGTGGACGCCCACCGTATCCTGCGGGAAAACGGCAAAAAGGAGAAAAAGCATAAGGCCGCCGTGGACGCCGTGGCCGCCGCCCTCATCCTGGATGGCTACCTGGGAAGCATATGAAACGCAGCAGCCGCCCCGTCGGGGCGGCTGGTTTATTATTACTCCCGGAAGTCGAACAGCTTGCTGGGCGGGATGCCCAGCACATCGCATATATCGAACACCACATCCAGGGACACGGCGCAGTCCGCCGTCTCCACCCGGCTCATGTGGGTACGGCTGATGTCCACCGCCTCGGCCAGCGCATTCTGAGACATACCCTTTTCCTTGCGGTAATAGGCGATATTCAAACCCAGGTGCCTGTACTTTTCGTCGTGTTCCCTTCGCATATCCTCACCCACGTGTAAGTTTAGCCTTTACCGGGCGAATATGCGACAACCTGAAAGATAATAAATATAACTTTACACTTAACAAATATTGTGTTATACTTGACGCATCCTGGTTATCCCCGCATTAGGAGGTCAAGCCTTATGCAGGATGAATACAAAAAACCGTATGGCATTCTTTTCAATGGTATAACGGATGCGCTGGCAGCCTTGGAGGAACACAACTATGGGCAGGTAAAGGCTTGCTTGATCCGGGCACAACAGATGGCCGAGGAGGCATATATCTCCGAAGGTACGGATAGCGGAAGCAAGGAATAAAAAACTGTCGATACCGATAATAAAGCAGCCGCCCCGTTGGGGCGGCTGTTTCATTATATGTGTTGTATCAGTACGTCACACCGTACATGGCCAAAAATTCCTCCAGGCAGATGTGATGCTCCATGATGTACTGGGCGGCGGTGGTGCCCACATAGCGCAGGTGCCAGGGCTCATACTCCACGCCGGTGATGTCCGTCTTGTCGGCCGGGTAGCGGACGATGAAGCCGTATTTGGCGCAGTGGTCCTCCAGCCAGAGCATCAGGCCGCTGCCGCCGATATAGGGCTCCATGTCCTGGTCCGGACTCTCCAGTACGTCGGCGCACAGGCCGGACTGGTGCTCGCTGGCGCCGGGGTAGTTCACGGCCAGCTTTGCCTTGGCGTTGGCCTCCTCCTCACTCATCCCCTGGGCCATATACACGTCCACATGGTTATCGAAATAGATCAGGTGCTGGGTGGCGTAGTCCCGGTAGCCGGAGCAGAAATACACGCTGTAGCCCGCGGCCCGGGCTGCGCCGAACAGGTCCTTCAAAGGCTGAGCCACCCGGCTGTCCACCTGCTGACCGTTCTCGATCTCCGTGAGGGACTCGGGCACGAAGCTCTCCCCCAGGGGCTTTTCCTCCCGGACCAGCCGCAGCTCCCAGCTGTTCACATCCACCTGGGGCGGCGTGGGCGTGGGCACCGGCGTGGCGGAGGGGACCGGCGTCACCGGCAGCCGGGTGGGGACGGGCTGGGACACAGATACCTGTTCACCGCCGCCGGGGCCGGCGAACAGCTGCATGGCCACATACAGCACGCCTATGACGCCCGCCAAGATGATCAGCAAAAAAAAGATGCGGGACCCGGCGCCTCTCCTGCGCCGCCGCCTTCTTTTGCCGTTCGGCCGGCTCCTGTTCCCCGCCGGGGTCTTTGCCGGCGTCCTGGCCGATGCCCGCCCCGTCTGGGGCCGTTTCGTGGTCTGTGGTGCGCTCATCCCGTCTCACCTTTCTGTGTTCCCCTATTAGTATTATTGTATCACCGCCCGGCGGGACCGTCAACCGATAAGACGGTCACCTTTTGGGCCAAAACAGGGAAAGACCGCCCGGATGTCTCCGGGCGGTCTGTTCGGTCGATGTTCACTGGGCGGCGTTGAGCTTTTTCGCCATGGCGGATTTCTTGTGCGCCGCGTTGTTCTTGTGGATAAGGCCCTTAGCGGCGGCCTTGTCAACGGACTTCACAGCGACCTTATAGGTCTCGGCAGCCTTCGCGCCGTCGCCGGCCTCAACAGCCGCTTCGAACTTCTTCAGCTCCGTCTTCAGCGCAGACTTCGCAGCCTTGTTCTTCGCGTTGGCAGCCTTCTGAAGCTGATCTCTCTTGGCCGATGACTTGATGTTCGGCATTCCCTCGCACCTCCCTACAAAAGTCTGAACATGATGTCCGCAGATGGTGATTATATCAAGAGTTTTCAATAAATGCAAGTATTTTTTTCATTTTTTGGCAACAATACTTTAAAAAGCCTGGGAGGGATCGTTATGGTGGGCTGCCGCACCGATCTGGCCACCGAGGAGCTGCCCCAAAACGGCGGGGAGCTGCAGGGGGTCAGGAGCCGGCAATACGACCGGGACGGCTTTGCTGTCACCGACGTGGAGGTGCTGGATGAGCAAGGTTCATCTGTGTTATGTAAACCAATCGGCCGTTATCTGACCGTGGACCTGGACTGCTTCTTCCGCCGTGAGGAGGACTCCTTCGTCCGGGCGGTGGGGCTGCTGGCGGACTGTGTGGGGCAGCTCCTGCCCCTCTCTCCCGAGGACAGCATTTTGGTGGCCGGATTGGGAAATCCTTCCATCACACCGGACGCGGTTGGCCCGGAAACGGCCGCCGTTACCCTGGCGACGCGGCATCTGAAGCAGCAGATGCCGGAGGATTTCGCCATGTTTCGCCCCGTAAGCGTGTGCCAGACCGGCGTGCTGGGCACCACAGGCATCGAGAGCTCCCACCTCATCCGGGCCATCGCCGGAGCCGTCTCCCCCGCCGCCATCGTGGTCATCGACGCCCTGGCGGCCCGGTCTTCGGATCGGCTGTGCCGGACCGTGCAGCTGACCAATACCGGCATCATTCCCGGCTCCGGCGTGGGCAACGACCGGGCGGAGCTGTCGCCCCAGAATCTGGGCGTGCCTGTGCTGGCGGTAGGCGTGCCTACGGTGGTAGACGCCGGCGGCGGCCTCATCGTCACGCCCCGGGACATTGATAAGTATGTGAAGGACGCGGGGAAGTTGATAGCGTATGCCCTGAATATGAGCTTTCATAAAGGTCTCACCGTATCGGACATAGATATGTTCGTGGGGTAATGTTTCACGTGAAACATCCCGTCGAAAGACGCGGCAGATTGTTTCACGTGAAACATTGAATTTTTGTTTTTATCTGCTATAATGGGAGAGCATCAACCGAGAGGAGGCGTGTTATGGCCCGGATCGTATGCTTTGCCAACCAAAAGGGCGGCGTAGGGAAAACCACCACCTGCGTGAATCTATGCGCCGCTGTGAAGGACAAGCGGCGGAAGATACTGCTGGTGGACGCGGACCCCCAGGGCAACGCCACCACAGGCATGGGCGTGGATAAGCACGCGGACGTGACCCTCTATGACGTGCTCATCCGGGGCGCCGACCCGAAGACAGCCATCATCTCCACAAAATATGGGGACGTGCTGCCCGCCAACCTGGAGCTGTCCGGGGCGGCGGTGGAGCTGGTGGAGGCGCCGGACAGGGAAAAGGTGCTGAAAAAGGCGCTGGAGCCACTGCGGGAAGCGTATGACTACATATTCATCGACTGCCCCCCTTCCCTGGGCCTGCTGACGCTGAACGCCCTGGCAGCGGCGGACACGGTGCTCATTCCCATGCAGTGCGAGTTTTACGCCATGGAGGGCCTGGCGGATCTGATGACCTCCATGCGCCTTACGAAAAACAGCATCAACCCGGCCCTGCAGATCGAGGGCATCGTCCTGACAATGTACGATCGGCGGCTTTCCTTTGCCGGCCAAGTGGCCAATGAGATCAAGCAGTACTTCGGCAAAGCCCTCTATAAGACGGTGATACCCCGGAACGTCCGCATCGCGGAGGCTCCCAGCCACGGCAAGCCGGTCAGCGCCTACAGCCGCCTCTCCCGGGGCGCGGAGGCCTACGACCTGCTGGCCATCGAGTTTTTCCGCCACAACCACACTTTAGACATCTGACGCCCAGGAGGTACATATGGCATCAAAGAAGGAAAAGGCGCTGGGCTCGGGCCTGGGGGCCCTGTTCGGAAGCGAACAGCCATTGGCGCCGGAAAAGCTGCCCATCAGCAAGGTGGAGCCCAGGTCGGGACAACCCCGGACACGCTTTGACGAGCCAGCACTGCAGGAATTGGCCGATTCCATCGCTCAGCACGGACTTTTGCAGCCCATCACCGTGCGGAAGCTGGATTCCGGCTACTATCAGATCATCGCCGGCGAGCGGCGCTGGCGGGCTGCCCGGCTGGCTGGACTGAAGGAAGTGCCCGTGCGCATCGTCGAGGCCGACGACCGGAAGGCCCAGGAGCTGGCGCTGGTGGAAAACCTGCAGCGGGAGGACCTGAACCCCATGGAGGAGGCCCGGGGCTTCAAGGCCCTGATGGAGGACTTCGGCCTGACCCAGGAGGCCGTGAGCCAGTCCGTGGGCAAGAGCCGCCCCGCCGTGGCCAACTCCTTGCGGCTGCTGACGCTGCAGCAGCCCATCGCAGATATGCTGGAAAAAGGGGAGCTCACCACCGGCCACGCCCGGGCGCTGTTGAGCGTGGAGCCGGCAGCCCTGCAGCTGCAGGCGGCCAAACAGGTGGTGGAAAAAGGCCTCTCCGTCCGGCAGACGGAGGCCCTGGCAGCGTCACTCATGCGGGAGCCCAAGGCCAGAAAGCCCCGCGGCGACGTGGATTACGCCGCCCATGTGGGCGCGGAGCTGGGCCAGGCGCTGGGCCGGAAGGTACATATCGTGGACGGCCGAAAGAAGGGCCGCATCGAGCTGGAATACTATGGCGCCGACGACCGGGAGGCCCTGCTGCAGGCGCTGTTCACACTGAAGAAATAAGAGGAAGAGAAAATGCTGGACATCAAATTCGTGCGGGAAAACCCCGACGCCGTAAAGGAAAACATCAAAAAGAAATTCCAGGACCAGAAATTGCTCCTGGTGGACGAGATACTGGACCTGGACGTGAAGCTGCGGGCGGCCAAGACCGAGGCCAACGACCTGCGGGCCAACCGGAACGCCCTCTCCAAGCAGATCGGCATGCTCATGGGCCAGGCCAAGAAGGATCCCTCCAAAAAGGAGGAGGCCGAGGCCGTGAAGGCCCAGGTGGCGGCCCAGGCGGCCCGCCTGGCGGAGCTGGAAAAGCAGGAACCGGAGCTGGAAAAGGCCCTCACCGAGAAGCTGATGGTCATCCCCAACATCATCGACCCCTCCGTGCCCATCGGCCCGGACGACAGCTGCAACGTGGAGGTGGCCAGGTTCGGAGAGCCCGTGGTGCCGGACTTCGAGGTGCCCTACCACGCCCAGATCATGGAGAGCTTCGACGGCCTGGACCTGGACGCCGCCCGGCGGGTGGCCGGCAACGGCTTTTATTACCTCAAGGGCGACATCGCCCGGCTCCACTCCGCCGTGCTGGCCTACGCCCGGGATTTCATGATCGACAAGGGCTTTGTCTACCACATCCCCCCCTTCATGATCCGTTCCAACGTGGTCACCGGCGTCATGAGCTTCGCCGAAATGGACGCCATGATGTACAAGATAGAGGGGGAGGACCTGTACCTCATCGGCACCAGCGAGCACTCCATGATCGGCTCCTTCATCGACCAGATCATCGAGGAAAAGCAGCTGCCCATCACCTACACCAGCTATTCCCCCTGCTTCCGCAAGGAAAAGGGTGCCCACGGCATCGAGGAACGGGGCGTTTACCGCATCCACCAGTTCGAGAAGCAGGAGATGGTGGTGGTCTGCAAGCCGGAGGACAGCATGGCCTGGTACGAGAAGATGTGGCGCTACTCCGTAGAGCTGTTCCGCTCCCTGGACATCCCCGTGCGGCAGCTGGAGTGCTGCTCCGGCGACCTGGCGGACCTGAAGGTGAAGAGCTGCGACATCGAGGCCTGGAGCCCCCGGCAGCAGAAGTATTTCGAGGTCTGTTCCTGCTCCAACCTGGGCGACGCCCAGGCCCGGCGGCTTCGCATCCGGGTCAGGGGAGAGGACGGCAAGCTCTATCTTGCCCACACCCTCAACAACACCGTGGTGGCGCCGCCCCGGATGCTCATCGCCTTCCTGGAAAACCACCTGCAGGCCGACGGCTCCGTCACCATCCCCGAGGTCCTGCGCCCCTATATGGGGGGTAAGGAAGTCCTCATTCCCAAGAAATAACACAATATATAGTAAGCGGGCCACCCGCTTGGGTGGCCCGCATTTATTGTAATTCTTTCTGACTCGGCCAGGCAAAGCGCGGCCTGGCCCGACAGTATCCCTGCGCTAAAGTTCGCTTCGCTCACCAACCGCGTCCGGGACACTGCCGTTTCCAGCCGTGCGTCGGGTAAGTCGTCTTTTTACACCCAAGGCATTCATTCTTCCTCTTCCGCCGGCTCGGCGCAGAGCGACAATATCAGGTCGTGGCACTCCTCCGCCGTCCAGACGACGGGGCTGATGTACCGGGGGTTGGCCGCTGTGGCGGTCAGCTCTGCGATCTGGGCCGCCTGCTCCGCCGTCACGTCCTCCAGTTGGTCGGGCAGGCCCATGCGGAAGGCCATGGTCCGTATCCGCCCGATGAGGGCCTCGGCCCTATCCTCCCGGCCGCCGTCCTCGGTCACATCCGCAAGCATGGCCAGCCGGGCCAGGTCCTCACGGGCAGTATTTCCATATTTTTCCAACACGGCCGGCAGTATCACGCCGCAGGCCGCGGCGAAGCTGACGCCCGTCACGTTCTGGGCCGCCCGGATCATGGCCCGGGCATAGCCGCCGCCCACCAGGGAGGCCACCCGGCCCGCCATCCGGGACCCGGCGAGGATGTCTCCCCGCTCCCGGAGGGTGCCGCCGCTGTTCCAGCAGCTCTCCAGGCTGGCAAAAAACTGCTCCGCCGCCTCCGCGGCCATGGTCTTTGTCCGCGTGTCGCTCCGGGGCGCGGCGAGAAACGCCTCCACCGCCCAGCAAAGGCCGTCCAGGCCCGCGTCCGCCATCTTGTCCCGGGGCGTGTCCGCCAGCATCTCCGGGTCCAGCAGCGCCACCTCCGGCAGCAGTCCGTCCCCTTCCAGGAGGACGCGGCCGCCCTTTCCGTCGGCCACCACCGCCAGGCCCATGGCCTCCGCGCCGGAGCCGGCCGCCGTGGGAGCGGCGATCACGGGGGGGATCCGGTGGCTTTTCAGCCGCTTGCCCACCAGGGACAGGATGTCCCGGCCCCCATAGCCGCAGCTGGCCGCAGCCGCCTTCGTGATGTCCAGCAGGGCCCCGTCGCCCACGGCGATGAAGCAGTCGCACTGGCTGCCGCTGTAGGCCGCGGCCGCGGCCGCGCCGTCCGCCGCGGTGGGCTCCGGCGGGACCTGGTCAAAGACCGTGAAGGCGATGTCCTCGTTGGAGAGGGCGTGCAGGAGCTTGTACCGGGCCTGTGTCTCGTCCGTGCTCAGCACCACCAGCGGCTTTTTCAGCCGCCTGTCCCGCATGATCTGGCCCAGGGCAAATACCGCGCCCGCGCCTGTTTCCAGCGCCTGCTTCCCCGCGGGGTGCAGCTGCCGGCCCAGGCGGATGAATCGCTGCGCGATGCGGCAGCGGATCACAGCGGCCATGCTCATGGACTCACCTCCAAAAAATTGGAAAAAACTTCAATTTTTAATATTATAGCATATTGTGCGGTTTCACGCAAGTGGGAGCACAACTGCTTTTCCGCACCGGCCGGGCGCCATACATTTTTGGTGACAAACCGGTCCATTCTTGCTATACTGTCCTCAGCGGCCAGACAATGTTTTGAGGTGATGGATATGCGTATCAAATGGCTCGGCCACAGCTGCTTTCAGGTGACCGCGGAGGGCTACACCGTGGTGTTCGACCCCTATGAGGACGGGAAGGTGCCCGGCTGCGGGCCAATGCGGGCCGCGGCGGACGCGGTGTACTGCTCCCATGAGCACGGCGACCACAACGCCCGGGGCCTTATACGCTCTCGGGGCGGGACTGTCCCCTGAAGGTGGAGAAGATCGCCGCCTTCCACGATGACAAGGGAGGCGCTCTCCGGGGCCCCAACACCATCCACATCCTCCACGGCGAGGGCCTGCGCCTGGTCCACCTGGGGGACCTGGGCCACCGGCTGACCGGTCCGGCTCTGGACGTGATGAAGGGGGCGGACTGCCTGCTCATCCCCGTGGGCGGGTTTTTCACCATCGACGCCGCCATGGCCAAGCAGGTGGCGGACGACATCGGCGCCCGGGTGGTGATTCCCATGCATTATCGGCTGGGGGGGATGGGCTTCGACGTGATCGGGACATTGGACCAGTTCACGAAGCTCTGCGACAACGTCCGTACATATCCGGGCGACACCCTTGATCTGAGCGCGGACACCCCCGCGCAGACGGCGGTGCTGACCTATGGAAAATAAGCGGTATTACGGCATCGACATCGGCGGCACTACCGTGAAGGTGGGGCTTTTCGAGGGGGAGACGCTGCTGGAGAAGTGGAGCGTGCCCACGGTCACCGCCGACGGCGGCCGGCATATCATCCCCGACATCGCCGCGTCATTGCGGGGCCCGGCGGCGGGGGCGGCCCTGGCCGTGCCCGGGGCGGTGCTGCCCGACGGGACGGTGAACCGGTGCGTGAACCTGGGCTGGGGCGTGTGCCGGCCCACGGATGAGTTCACCGCCCTCACTGGCATCCCCTGCAAAGTATTGAATGACGCCAACGCCGCGGCCCTGGGCGAGCAGCGCCTGGGGGGCGGCAAGGGCTTTGAGAGCGTGCTCTTCGTGGCGCTGGGCACCGGCGTGGGCGCCGGGGTGGTGCTGGACGGAAAGCTCCGGGTGGGCGCCCGGGGCACTGCCGGGGAGATCGGGCATCTGTGCTGGGACCCCACCGACACCGCCGCTAAATGCTCCTGCGGCCGCACGGGGTGTCTGGAGCAGTACTGCAGCGCCACGGGCATCGTGCGCCTGGCGGCCCAGGCGGGTGTAGAGGGCCTCTCCTGCAAGCAGATCATGGACGGCGCCGCCGCGGGGGACGCGCGGCTCGCCGCCGTGGCGGACAAGGCCTGCGACATCCTGGGCTGGGGCATCGCCGGCGCCTGTGCCATCGTGGACCCGGCGGCGGTGGTCCTGGGCGGGGGCGTGGCCCTGGCGGGGGAGTACCTGCGCAGCCGGGTCCAGGCCGCCTTTGAAAAATACGCCTTCCACGCGTGCCTGGGCACAGAGATCCGCCTGGCCACCCTAGGCAGCGACGCCGGCATGATCGGCACGGCGCTATACGCTATGGATTGACAAAGACGCAGGCAATGGCGCTCCCTGCGTCGACAGTGGCCCTCGCGAACGTCTTCGCTCCGCTCAGCAATGTTCGTTCGAGGGACACTGCCTCCTTGGAGCGCCGTCGGGCTGGCAGACTTTCTCCGGCACAAAGAATAAAGACCTCCTCTGACGAGGAGGTCTTTTGCTGTCCCGACGGGCGGTGAGAACCGGCAGTGCCCCGGACCGCGGTTGGTGAGCAAAGCGAACTTTAGCGGGGAGGGGCCCTGTCGGGCTCAGCCGCCCTGCACCAGGGGCGGCGATTTCTTTTTTCAGTTCACGTATTTTCCCACAAACCCGGTCACCGTGTCCCAATACAGGTCCGGGTCCGTGTCCGCCGCGGCGCCGTGGCTGGCCATGGGCACCGATAGTTTTTCCTTCACAGGGCTTGCGCAGGCCTCATAGACCGTGTCCAGCATTTCAAAGGGCACGAAGGTATCCGCCTCGCCGTGGATGAAGAGCATGGGCACCGTGGCCCTTTTCAGCTGCTCCACCGCTGAGGCCTCCCCGAAGGAGTATCCCGCTCGCAGCTTCGATGCCGCCGAGGCAGCGTACAGCAGGGGGAAGGGGGGCATGTGGAACACGTTTTTCAGCTGCAGCCGAAACTCGTCCCACACCGACGAGTAGCCGCAGTCCTCCACGATGCACTTCACGTTCTCCGGCAGGTCCTCCCCGGACACCATCATGACCTCGGCCCCGCCCATGGACACCCCGTGCAGCACGATCTCCGCCGCGGGGTCGGCCTGGACGATATAGGCGATCCACCCCAGGGCGTCGGGCCGGTCCAGCCAGCCCATGCCGATGTACCGCCCGCCGCTGTCTCCGTGGGCCATGGCGTCCGGCGTCAGCACGGAAAAGCCCATATCCCAGAACTTTTTGGCGTAGGCGGCCATGTCGGAGCGGCGGCCCGTGTAGCCGTGAAAGAGGATGGCGTATTTGTGGCCGGTCTGGGAGAACATGGTCCCCGCCCGGACCCCGTCGGGGCGGGACAGCTCCACTTGCTCGCCGCCGGCGTCATACCAGGCGTAGGCGTCCTGGACGTATGTATGCCACTGCTCCCGCTCGGCGGTCATCGCCACCACGGGCCCGTCGCCGATGCCCTCCACGCCGCCGCGCTGGAACATATCGTTCATGGTGAAGCTGGCCTGGGGGTCCAGGGCGAACCGGCACAGGAAGTCCCCCGCGAACGCCAGTGCCCCCAGGAGCACTACCACGACTACCGCCAGTACGATGAATATGACTTTGGTTCTCCTCTTTGTCTTCACGCTATCGCCCCTTTTCGGATGATACCCCAGTTTACCCGCATGGCAGCATAAAAGTCAAGAGCATAAAATCGATTGGAAAAACATACCCCCGGCCTGGGCCGGGGGTATGTCATAGCAGGGTCTTCATGTATTCGTAGCAGGCGGCGGCGCTGTAGCAGTCCGCCAGGGCCCGGTGGGCGGTATCCCGCTCCACGCCGAAGCGCTCCACCAGGTCCGCCAGGGTGTGGTGCTTATACCGGGGAAACAGCCGCCGGGACAGGCGCATGGTGTCCACGAAGTCGTTGGAAAGGGGAGGAAGACCGATCATCAGGGACTTGTCGTAGATAAAGTTCACATCGAAGTTCACGTTGTGGCCCAGTATCACATCGCCGCCCAGAAAGTCCCGAAAATAAGGCAATACGTCCTCGATGGGCGGGGCGGTCCAGAGCATATCGTCGTCGATGCCGGTGAGTTCCGTGATGCCCGCGGGCACCGAAAAGCCGGGGTTTATGAGAAGGCTCAGCTCCTCCCGGGGCTTCCCGCCCCGGAATCGGACCGCGCCCAGCTCGATGATGGCGCTGTAGCGGGGGCTCAGGCCCGTGGTCTCGATGTCCACGGCGGTGTAATCGTTAAGCGCCTCCAGCAGGCTCCGGCCCTTATAGGGCCGGGCGGGCGGCCGCTTCAGCGCCGGGCTCATTTGGCGTACTTGTCCCGCTGGGCCACCGCCAGGGCGTCGCAGCGGTTGTTGTACTCGTTGTCCGCGTGGCCTTTGACCCATTGGAACCGCACCTCATGGCGCTGCAAAAGCCCGTCCAGGGCCCGCCACAGCTCCGCGTTCTTGAGGCCGCCTTTCTTGGTGAAGCCTGCGGCCTTCCATTTGGAAAGCCACCCCTCCGTCATTGCCCGGGAAATATACTGGCTGTCGGTGTACACCGTGACGGCGCAGGGCTCTTTGAGAGCCTCCAGGGCTTTGATGACGGCGGTGAGCTCCATGCGGTTGTTGGTGGTGTCCTTTTCGCCGCCGGAGAGCTCTTTTTCCGCCGCGCCGTAGCGCAGCACGGCGGCCCAGCCGCCGGGGCCCGGGTTTCCCGAACAGGCCCCGTCGGTGTAGATGGTCACGTCCTTCATGCCTGGGGCGCGTCGGCGGCGGCGTCCTCCGCCTCCTCCTTGTCGGCGCAGGCGATGGAGATGATGCGGCTGCCCTCGGCCACCCGCATGAGGCGCACGCCCTGGGTGGAGCGGCCGTAGACGGAGATGGCCCCCGCGTCGGTGCGCAGGATGGTGCCGTCGTCGGATACCAAGAGAATGTCCTCCTGGCCGGTGACCAGCTTCATGGCCACCACCGGGCCGGTCTTGTCGGTGACCTTATAGTTCTTCATGCCGTAGCCGCCCCGGCCCTGGGCCTCGCCGCCCCGAAGGTATTCCTCCGCCGGGGTGCGCTTGCCGTAGCCGTTGGCGGTGACGGACAGGACCATGTCGCCCTCCTGGACGGACCCGGCGCCCACCACACGGTCGCCGGCGCGCAGCTTGATGCCCCGCACGCCCATGGCCGTGCGGCCCATGGCCCGCACGTCGGTCTCCTTAAAGCAGATGGCCGCGCCGTCCGCCGTGGCGATGAGGATGTTCTGGTCCCCGTCGGTGAGGTCTACACTCACCAGCTCGTCCCCCTCGTCCAGGGTGAGGGCCCGGATGCCGATGCTGCGGATGTTTTTAAGCTCCGTCAGGAACATGCGCTTCACGGTGCCCCGGGCGGTGGTGAACAGCAGATACTTGCCCTCCTCCATCTGCCGGATGTGGAGCATGGCCTGGACCCGCTCGCCGGGCTCCACGGGCACGAAGTTCACGATGGGCGCGCCCCGGCTGGCCCGGCTGGCCTCGGGGATGAGATAGCCCTTGCGGCTGTAGACCCGGCCGGCGGAGGTGAAGAACAGGATGAAGTCGTGGCTGGAGGCGGTGAAGACGGTCTCCACATAGTCCTCCTCCCGGGTGGCCATGGCCTTCACGCCCTTGCCGCCCCGGTTCTGGGCCCGGTACTCCATGGCCGGCAGGCGCTTGATGTAGCCGTTGTGGCTCATGGTGTACACGCACTCCTCCTCCGGGATCAGGTCTTCGGCGTCGATCTCGCCGTACACGTCCTGGATCTCGGTGAGGCGCTTGTCGCCGTACTTGTCCCGGATGGCAATCAGCTCGTCTTTCAGCACGCCGCGGAGCATCTCTTCGCTGCCCAGCAGCTGCTGGTAGTAGGCGATCTTTTTCTCCAGGTCCTTGTACTCCGTCTCCAGTTTCTCCCGGTTGAGGCCCTGCAGGGCGATGAGACGCATATCGCAGATGGCCTGGGCCTGCACGTCGTCCAGGCCGAAGCGCTCCATGAGCCGCTGTTTGGCGTCGTCATAGCTGGTGCGGATGATGCGGATGACCTCGTCGATGTTGTCCTGGGCTATCAAGAGGCCTTCCAGCAGGTGGGCCCGCTCCTGGGCCTTGCGCAGATCGTACTTGGTCCGGCGGATGATGATCTGCTCCTGGTAGGCGATGTACTCGTCCAGGATGTGGCGCAGGGACAGTACTTTCGGCTGCTTCTGGTCGTCCACCAGGGCCAGCATGA
>CANRMG010000025.1 GCA_947631675.1 uncultured Oscillospiraceae bacterium | reverse complement strand
CCGCACCTGGTTCCTGCCCCCGGAGACGGAGGAGGACGGCTATGTCACCGGTCAGGGCGACAGCGGCGGCGACATCCCCCTGGATGATTTGGACCTTTTGGAGGCCAGTCCCGCCGTATGGGAGCGGG
This sequence comes from uncultured Oscillospiraceae bacterium, assembly GCA_947631675.1. Next base: position 14,776 of record CANRMG010000025.1, on the reverse strand, counting down.
GCCGGGCCTATTACCGGGAGAACAAGGTCGTCTGCATCTCCCTGGAGAACGACCGGGGCCGGGCCATCGTGCTGGGTACAAAGCCCTATGAGCTGGAGTTCCGGTATGGCAAGGAAGGCGGGACCGTCTCGGACTTGGTGTGCCCTTGCTTCTGCGCCTATCCCTGCAAGCACCAGGCGGCCCTCCTGCTCCAGCTGCGGGACATCATGGACCACGTCTGGAAGTATTACGCACACGACCATGAAGTAAGCGACTGCCTCACCGCGGTGAGCTGGGAGGTCTTCTTCTCCTACGCCGTCAACGCCCGGAAGGACGCATCCATCACGTTGGATTAGTATTTATGTAAACTGTATTATGTTAATAATATCCCCAGCCAGCCTGGCCGGGGATATTCATTTTTGGGTATCCCCGTCCTCCCGTTCCCCGGGCGGGTCCGTCTGTTTCAGGTAATCCTCCTCGCACTCCCGCTGGGCCTCTATCAAAATATTGATGGCCTTCTCCATGGCCCGGTTCATTTTATAGTACATCTGCTCATAATCCACCATACCGCCACCTCCAAAGGCTATGTATAGCCTAATAGTAGCATGGATAGCCTACATCGTCAAGAGAAGTTCCCTACAATGCCTGTGAGGGGCGTGATGATCTATGACGATACAGCAGGCCATGCGAAACCGGATATTGCAGCTGTGCGGGCAGCGCGGCATCACCATCAACAAGCTGGCAACGCTGGCGGCTCTGCCGCCATCCAGCGTGAAGAACATCCTCTACGGCAAGAGCCAGGACCCCAAGCTGTCCACCATCCTTGCCATCTGCGATGGGCTGGATATGACGCCGGGCGAGTTCTTTGACACAGACGACTTCCGTGACCTGGACCCTGAACCGTGATGGCAGCTGTGGAAAGATACAAGCGCATACGGGACCTGCGGGAGGACGCGGACCTGACCCAGCGGGAAGTGGGCGATGCCATCAACGTTCCTCAACGGACGTACTCCTACTATGAGAGCGGGGAGAGGATGATACCGCCCCAGGTGCTCTGCGCCCTGGCGGACTTTTACAAGGTCTCCGTAGACTACACCCTCGGCCGGACGGACAAACACTGACAAAAACACGTGACCCGGGACATCGGTCCCGGGTCTTTTTTATCCATTTTCCGCCATGAGGCGCTTTAAGATCTCCGCGTCCGCGGGGCAGAAGTCGTACCTCGGTATCTCGGCCACGGTGATCCACGCCATGGCGTTGTGCTCCAGGAGTTTCGGCTCCCCCGCGGCGATGGCCGCGTTGAAGAGCGTCAGCCGGACGGTCAGGTCCGGGTATTCATGGGTGAGCTCCATGAACACGTCCCCCGGGGATACCGTGATGTCCAGTTCTTCCCGGCACTCCCGGACGAGGGCCTGCTCCTTTGTCTCCCCGGGCTCCACCTTTCCGCCCACGAACTCCCACAGGAGCCCCCGGGCCTTATGGGCCGGCCGCTGGCAGATGAGGAACCGGTCGCCGCGCCATATGAGCGCCGCCGCCACGTCCACCATATATGTCCGCCTCCCCTCAGTCCCCGCCCGTCAGGCGCACCACCGTGGGCTCGTGGCCCATGGCGGGCAGAAGCTTTTCCACAAGGTCCGCCATGCGGAATTTGACGGAGCTGGTGTTTTTGCAGGGGTGGCAGCCGAACCACTCTTCCTTGAGCACGTCCTCGTCGATGATGAGCCGCACGTGTTTATCCGTGTCGTTCATGAGCCCCAGCACCGTCACGCTCCCCGGGGCCACGCCCAAATACCGCTCCATGTGTTCGTCGTCGGCGAAGCTGAGCCTGCTCACGCCCAGCTGGTGGGACAGCTCCTTCGTCTTGAAATGCTTGTCCCCGGGCATGATGAGCAGGTAAAAATCCGTCTGCTGGCGGTTGCAGAGGAACAGGTTCTTACAGATATGTACGTCCAGAATGGCGTCCACCTGGGCGCAGACCTCCATGGTGGTGGAGGGGGCGTCCGGGTGGTCCGTGCGGTAAAAGTCCACCCCCAGGCGGTCCAGCAGTTCATAGGCCCGTCTCTCCCGCTCCTCCCGGCCGGCCATGTCTGCCGGGGACCCGTGCAGCAGCTCCATTTTCTCCTCCCGCCTTATCCGATGTGTTCCCTCTTGAGGGTCACACGGTCTATCTTGTCGTTGATGGTCATGGGCAGCCGGTCCAGATGCACGTACCGGTTGGGCATCATGTAGCTGGGCAGCTTCACCGCCAGGGCCTTGGCCAGGTCCCCCGGCTCCGCCGGGCCCATGTATACGCACACGATCTCGTCCCTGTCCGCGTCGAACAGGCAGCAGCCGTTGGACACGCCCGGGTCGGCCAGCAGCGCCGTCTCGATCTCCCCCAGTTCGATGCGGTAACAGCCCTGGTGCTTGATCTGAAAGTCCTTCCGGCCCTGGAACATGATCTCCCCCCGCTCGTTATACCGGGCCAGGTCCCCGGTGCGGTACATCCGCTCGTGGAACAGGGTGTTGAGGGGGTTCTGGACGAAGGCCTTCTCCGTCTGGGCGGGGTTATTGTAGTAGCCCAGGGAAAGGCACGTGCCCAGCACGCACAGCTCTCCCGTCTCGCCGGGGCCCACGGGCTTGTTCTCGTCGTTCAGGAGAATGATCCGGGTGTTGGCGCAGGCCCTGCCGATGGGCAGGGGATCGTCGTCATCAAAGTCCCGGTCCACCACGTAATAGGCGCACACGTCGGTGATCTCCGTGGGGCCGTACATGTTGCAGTATACAGCGTTCGGCACCGCCCGCCGCCACATATTGAGCTGGCGGTTGGGCATGACCTCGCCGCAGAAGTAGACCCGCTTCAGCTGCGCAGGCGGGTCGATGTCCAGGATGCCGGAGTTGGCGATGCTGATGAGGGCCGAGGGCACGAAGAAGATGGTATCGATGCCGTGCTCCCGCAAAAACTTCATCATGGTCTTGGGGAAGGTGAAGCACTTCTTTGGGATGATCCAGGTGGTGCAGCCGTTCTTAAGGGTGGAGTAGATGTCCAGAGTGGAGTTGTCGAACACGAAGGGCGCCTGGTTGCCGATGACACAGCTTTCGTTCATGTCCAGGGCGTCATGGAGCCAGTCGGCGTAGTCCACCATGCTCCGGTGGCTGATGGTGACCCCCTTGGGCACGCCGGTGGAGCCGCTGGTGAACAGGACGTACAGCAGGTCCGTATCCACGTGGGCCGCCCGGATGGCGGAGAGCCTTGCCTCGTCCGGCTCGGTCCTGACGGCCTCGTCGAAAAGGGCGCAGCCGGCGTCCCCGGCCACGGCTTTCGCCGCGTCGGCGTTCTTCTCGTCACAGAGGACGAAGGCCGGATGGAGGGTGTCGAAGATGAGCTTTATCCGCTCCGGGGGCATTTTCGTGTCCAGGGGCACGTAGAAGCACCCGGCGCTCACCGCCGCGAAAAAGGCGGCCAGGCACTCCGGCGTTTTTTCCATGAACACCGCCACGGGCTCGTTCATCCCGATGCGGGCCGCGAGATAGGACCCGCCCCGGCGGGCCATATCTCGCAATTGCGCGAAGGTGATGGCGCTCTTCTCCCCGCCGAAGGCGATCTTGTCCGGGAACCGGGCGGCGGATGCGTCCAGATAGTCCAGTACGTTCGTTACCATGTCTTATCCCTCACAAAAACAGTCTTACCAGATAGGTGCTGTGCAATATCTCCTGGTTGAGCCAGGAGGTATTGATGAACAGCACCAGCAAGCTCAGCACGAATACATAGGCCCAGGCCGTCACCAGTCCCTCCCCGATGCCCAGGGCCAGGCCCAGGAGCCGGTTGGTCATAGACAGGATGGAGTCTTTCTTCCGGCGGCCGGAGGCCACCATCCGGGCCAGGAACCGGGCCACGAACAGGCAGGCTATCAATATGACCGCCCCCAGCACCATCTGCACCACGCTCACCAGCACCGGCTGGAGCACCGTGGAGGCGATGGCCCGGGCCAGACCAGCCGTGTCCTGGCCGGCGATGTTCAAAATGGCGTTGGCGGTCTCCTGGGTGATGATCTGGCCGCCCAGGATGCCCGTGAGAGAGTTGAGGACGTTCTGGATGGTCTGCAGGGCCGCCACGCCGCCGCTCAGGGCGCCTGTGGCCCCCGCCGGGATGACCGCCGCCACGGAGGCCACCGTCCGGGGCTCCAGGACCGTGTGGTATATCTTCTCCGCCCAGCCGCCGGCGTACCGGGTCACCAGCACCGCCGCCGCCACCCAGCCCGCCAGACGCAGTATCTCCGACAGCAGGCCCTGCCGCCAGCCCCGGATGGCGATGAACAGGAATATCCCCGCCAGGATGATGTCGTATACCGTTCTGGCCTCCACGGAGCCGCCCCCTCTCACAAAGTGACATAATATCCTTGCTATTATAACCGCAAATGGCAATAAACGCAAGTATTGTAAAAGGGGCTGGCATAGCGCGGCCTCGCCCGACAGTATCCCTTCGCTAAAGTTCGCTTCGCTCACCAACCGCTCCGGGACACTGCCGGTTCTCACCGCGCATCGGGTCGGCAATAAAAAGCCTCCCTCTGACGAGGGAGGTGGCGCGGCCGGGAGGCCGCGACGGAGGGAGAGAATTTAAATCTTCTCTCCCCCAGTCGGCTCCGCCGACAGCCCCCTCGTCAGAGGGGGCCGAATTGTTTATGTCGGCACTAGGTTCTGTTCATTTCGTGAACGTCAGGTCCAGGTCCACCCGCATCGGGGTCAGGCCGTCCTGCAGGGTGTCGCCGTCGATCCAGGCCTCCCCATAGGGCACGGGCTCGCCGTTTTCGTCCTGGTAGCCGCTGCCGTCGCCCACGGCGGTGATGCTCTCCACCTGCTCCGGGTCGATGATGCGGTTAAAGGTATCATTCATGACAAATCCCTCGCCGTAGCAGCCCACGGTAATGTTGTACATATAGGACCCGCTCTGCTTCAGGACATACTCGCTGCCGTCGGTCATATGGATGACCACGTCGCTGAAATCGTAGTTCTGCCTGTAGGGGTTCCCCTCCGGGGGCACGATCTGCAGCCCCACCGGGGAGACGCTGGCGCTCCAGCCGTCGGGCCCGGTCAGGGGCGTGACAGGCACCGCCCGGGATAAGGGGAATATCACGCCGCCCTCGGCCACCACGTCAGCGGCCAGCATGGCGTCCGGGTCATGCTCCTTCACCACATGGAAGGTCAGCGTCAGGTTCTCTGCCTGCTCCAGGCCCTCGAAGGGCGCGAAGTACTTAACGACGGTCTTTTGGGTGTCGGTGCCCCCCGCCGCCACGAAGTCGCGGCTGTCCACGAAGTGTATCTTCTCGCCGTTTTCGTCCGCAAAGTACAAGGTCGCGTCCCGCAGGGAGCCCACCGCATTCGTGTCCTGATACAGCATGCCGCCCTCCTCGGTGAACTCCGTGCCGGGGAAGCCGTTGGGGTCCTCCATGGTGTAGGTGAGCACGCCCATGCCGTTGGCGTCCATGACGAAGTCCTCTACGGTGAAGGTCACATCCTGGACCTTCACGCTCTGGCCCACGCTGGCAGTCTCATCGCCCACCAGCTCCTCCGCCAGATCCGTGTCCACCGGCACCCGCTCCTGGCCGGGGACGTCATACTCCTTCCAGACGTTGCCCTTGTCGTCGGTGAGGACCTTGTGCTCCACGTCCCAGCTGGCAATGCTCTCATTTCCAAACACCGTGTCGAAAAATCCCGTGTACTCCCCCACGGCGTAGGCCGTGACGGACAGGGCCACAACCAATATGGCCGCGATGAGGGCGCCACGCATGGTATTGCGGCCTGCCTTTTTCATGTGCTTTGCGGCTTTTTCCTTATCGACCATATCCAATACCTCCTCCAGGGTTTCCGGGGAGGCGTGCAGGGGCTCCAGGGCCCTTCTTATGGATGTACGTTCATTCATCGCTTTCCGCCTCCGTCAGCATGTCTTTCAGCCTCTCCCTGGCCCGGGAAAGCCGGGTCCCCACCGTGGGGGCGGGAATGCCCAGGAGCTTTCCGGTCTCGGCAATGGAATAGCCCTCGTAGTAATAAAGGACGATGACGGCCCGATACTTGGCGTCCAGGTCCATGATGGCTTCGTACAGCGCCCGGTCCCGGGCGTCCCGGAATTCCAGGGTGTTTTCGTAGGCCGCCAGGTCCTCCCGCCTCCGCCAGGGGGAGCGCAGGACCTTCTTGCACTCGTTCACCGTCACCCGGATGAGCCAGGCCTTCACGTGCTCGCCGCTTTCAAAGGCCTTGTCGCTCCGCCACAGGGCCAGCAGCACGTTCTGGACCACGTCGTCCGCCTCCTCCCGGCTGCGCAGATAGCTGTAGGCCAGCCGAAAGATCATGTCCATATGCTTTTTTGCCAGGGATGTGAACTGCTCTTTTGTGAACATGTTCCGTTTCCTCTCGAAAAGCTTTTCACCCATAATATCCACGAAAGCCCCCGGATTTTTCATCCGGGGGCAAAGTTTTTAAGATCGGCCGCCGCTCACAGCAGCAGCATGGCCAGGCCGGAGACCGCCATCATCACGTAGATGGCCCTGCGGATGAAGTTCACATCCACCCGCTTGAACACGTAAAGGCCCAGCACATTGCCCAGCACCAGGCCGCCCAGGGCCACGGCGAAGGCCCGGAACACTGTGGCGTCCATGACACCGCTATAAAACCGCACCGCCGTCACATAGAAGTTGGAGACGCTGAAATAGGCCTGGATGGTGGCGAGGTACTCCTCCTTCGTCCCCGTGGTGGCGGAGAAATAGAGGCTGGCAGGGGGCCCGCCGGTGGCGAAAAGGCCGCTCATCACCCCGCCCAGGCCCCCGGCGATGAGGCCGTTGCGGGTATTGGCGGTGAGCTTTATATGCTTGGCGGCGAAGATGAAGTAGGCGCTCAAGGCCACCAAAAACGCCCCCAGCACCCGCTTCATGAGCGCGTTGTCCATCCCCACCGCCACCCGCACGGCGAGGAAGCTGGCGATGAGGTAGGCCGCCATGGGCACGGCCAAAAGCTTCCAGCGGATGTGCTTCCGGTACCGGACAGCCAGGAACGTGGCCTGGACGAAGGTGGCCATGTTGATGACCGACGCGGCGTGGACAGCGGAGCCCATGGCGTAGGGCATGACGATCATGCCCAGCACGCCGAAGCCGAAGCCGCATACCGTATTGAGCACGCACCCGGCGGTGCTGGCCAGCAGGACGAGAAGATATGTCATGGTCTGTGTTTCCGTTCCAAGAGACTCGATGATCCAGCCGCTATTATAGCATCCGTTGCGGAAAATGCAATTGACAAGGCCGGGCCCGGCCGATAAAATGGACCTGTCCCGCCGCCCGGCAGACGCGGCCGGCGGGGCTTATACCTATTAAATCTCTCCCGGAAAAGAGCATACGTCTACGGGCAGCCGTCTGTCAGAGAAGCGGGGTGCAACTCCCCCGCGGTCCCGCCACCGTGATGGGCCTTTGGGCCCTGAGCCGGATCGCTGAGCTGTCCTGTGCAGGTACACGATGAATGGATCTGTGCATAATAAGGCCATGACGGCGCGGTCGAGCAGGAACGCCCGTCACAGGTCCTGTATTGCATAAAACGCCCCTTCATCGAAGGGCGCTCTTTTTATTTTAACGATGCCTTTCCGGGAGACAAAACGGAGGAAATGCCTATGAAAAAGCTCTTCGCACTCATGCTGGCCCTGTCCCTGCTCCTGGGCCTGGACGTGTCCGCCCTGGCGGCGGACGAGCCCGTGCCGCCGACCCAGGACCCCAGCGGCGCGGCCATCACCGTCCCCGGCGAAATAAACTCCATCGTGGTCCTTGCCCCGTCCCTGACAGAGATGGTGACGGCCCTGGGCCACGGCAGTCAGATCGTGGGGTACGACACCAACAGCGCCGGCCTTAAGGGTCTGGACCCGGACGCGCCCCAGTTCGATATGGCCGCCCCGGATATGGAGAAGCTGGCGGCCCTGGAGCCGGACCTGCTGCTGGTATCCAACATGTCGCTCTATGACCAGACCGATCCCTTCCAGCCCCTCATCGACCTGGGGGTGTGCGTGGCCTGCGTGCCCAACAGCGACTCCATCGCCGACATCGAGAGCGACATCGCCTTTGTAGCAGCGGTGCTGGGGGAGACCGAGGCGGGCGAGGCCCTCATTGAGGACATGCAGGAAGAGGTGGACCGCCTGGCCGCCATCGGCGGGACCATCCCCGACGAGGAGCGGAAGAGCGTCTATTTTGAAATATCCGCCGCCCCCTATATGTACAGCTTCGGAAAGGGCGTGTTCCTGGACGAGATGCTCACCCTCATCGGCGCTGAGAACATCCTGGCGGACCAGGAGGGGTGGCTCAGCGTGGAGGCCGAGGCCGTGGTGGCCGCGGACCCTGACGTGATCCTCACCAATGTGAACTACATCGACGACCCGGTGGGCGAGATCCTGAGCCGCGACGGCTGGGACGGCGTGTCCGCTGTGGCGGAAGGGCAGGTCTGGTCCATCGACACCAACGCCTCCACCCTGCCCAACCAGAACGTGGTCCTGGCCATGGAGCAGATGGCCCGGGCCATCTATCCCGACTACTACACCGAATGAGGACCCGGGGAAAAATGGCGGTGCTGGCAGCGCTGGCGGCGATCAGCGTGATCGCCGCCGTGGCTGTGGGCAGCGTCCATATCCCGGCCCGTGACATCCTGGCCATCCTGGCGGACCGGCTCTTCGGAGCCGGCCTGCCGGAGGGCTTCAGCACCGTGTACCCCTCCATGGTCATGGACATGCGCCTGCCCCGGGTGCTGCTGGCCTTTCTCACCGGGGCGGCCCTGGCCATGTCCGGGACGGTGATGCAGTCGCTGCTGCAAAATCCCCTGGCCTCCCCCTTCAGCCTTGGCGTGTCCTCCGGGGCGGGCCTGGGAGCCGCCATCGTGATCGTGACGGGGCTGGCCTCCGGGGCGGGACGGATGTTCCTGCTGCCGGCGGTGAGCCTGGCCTTCGGGCTGGGGACAGTGTTTTTCGTCCTGTGGGCCGCCGGGCGCATCGATAAGGGCATGAGCAACCTGACCATCATCCTCATCGGCATGGTGGCAAGCCTCTTTTTCAACGCCCTGATGAGCCTGCTGGCCACCCTCTCCCCCGCCTATGCCCAGCGGGTGAATCTGTGGCTGCTGGGCAGTTTCTCCATGCGGGAGTGGGCCAGCGTGTGGGTGCTGCTGCCGGTGACCATCCTGTGCGGGCTGCTCTTTTTCCGCTATGGGCGGGAGATGGACGTGATGACCTTCGGCGAGGAGCAGGCCCAGGTGGTGGGCGTGGACATGGGCCGGTGCAAAAAGCTTCTCATCTGCGCCGTGGCGGCGCTGACGGCCACGGCGGTGTCCTTCGTGGGCGTGATCGGGTTTGTGGACCTGATCGCCCCCCACGTGGTGCGGCGCTTTTTCGGCGCCGGCCACCGAAAGGTGCTGCCCGCGTCGGCCCTGTTCGGCGGCACGTTCATGGTGCTGTGCGATTTGGCCGCCCGCACCATCGCCCCGCCCCGGGAGATACCCATCGGCTCCATCACGGCGCTTTTGGGCGCGCCCTTCTTCCTCTATATCTACTTTGCCGGGCGAAGGAGGCGGTCGGAATGATGCTGACAGCGGAGCACATCATCTGCGGCTACGGGGCGGAGCCCGTGGTCAAAGACGTGTCCCTCTCCCTCCGGGAAGGGGAGCGGCTCAGTATCCTGGGCCCCAACGGCTGCGGCAAGACCACGCTCCTGCGGGCCCTGGCAGGGCTGCTGCCCCACGAGGGGACCGTGACGGTCTGCGGCCGGGACGCCTCCACACTCTCCCGCCGGGAGCTGAGCCGCCGGGTGGCCCTCATGAGCCAGTCGGCGCCGGTGTATTTCGCCTACACCGTCTATGAGACGGTGGCCATGGGCCGGTACGCCCGGCAGCGGGGCGGGCTTCTGGACCGGACCGACCCGGAGGACAGCGCCGCCGTCCGGGAGAGCCTGGAGCGGACGGGGCTCTGGCCCATGCGGGACAGGCTCATCACCCAGCTGTCCGGCGGACAGCTCCAGCGGGTGTTCCTGGCCCGGACCTTCGCCCAGGACCCGGCGGTGATCCTGCTGGACGAGCCCACCAGCCACCTGGACCTGAAGTACCAGGTGGAACTTACCGAGAGCCTGAAGGCGTGGACGGCCCGGCCCGGCCGGGCGGCGGCGGGGGTATTCCACGACGTGAACCTGGCTCTGGACTTCGCCGGCACCGTCCTTCTCATGGCGGACGGCGCCGTCCGGTCCGCGGGTCCCGCCGATCAGGTGGACCCCAGCGTTTTGAGCGATATATACGGCATGGACGTGCCCCGGTATATGCGCGCGGCCCTGGGCCGCTGGAGCGGTTAGCATTGACAAAAGGCCGCCTCCGGCCTTATGCTCGCATCAGGCGGCACGATACGGCCGCCCTTGGCATAGCATGGCATGAGGAGGCGGGCGCGTGTTCCGGTGGCTGGCGAAAAAGTTCATACCCGACAGCGGCCGCACCGACCGGCCGGAGGTCCGCACGGCCTACGGTCAGATGGCCAGCATCCTGGCCATCGTGACGAACGTGACGCTGTTTCTTTTGAAGCTGCTGACCGGTCTCGCGGCCGGGTCCGTGGCCATCGCGGCGGACGGGGTCAACAACCTGTCCGACGCCGCGTCCAACATCGTGAGCCTGCTGGGCTTCCGGCTGGCGGCCCGGCCCGCGGACGCGGAGCACCCCTATGGCCACGGCCGGTACGAGTACCTGGCGGGGCTGATGGTGGCGGTGCTCATCCTGGTGGCGGGCGTGGAGCTTTTGAAAAGCAGCGTCCAGCGGGTGATCCACCCCCAAGTGCCGGCCTTCTCCTGGACCATGGCGGCGGTGCTGGCCGGGTCCATCCTGGTGAAGCTGTGGATGATGATGTTCAACCTGGACGCGGGCCGGCGCATCGACTCCCGCACCCTGCTGGCCACGGCGGCGGACAGCCGCAACGACGCCATCGCCACCGGCGTGGTGCTCGTCGGCATGGCGGCGGCCCGCCTCACGGGCCTGGACCTGGATGGCTGGCTGGGCGTGGGCGTGGCGGTGTTCGTGCTGTACGGGGGCTTCACCCTGGTCCGGGACACCATGGACCCGCTGCTGGGCCAGAAGCCGGAGCCGGCGGTGGTAGACGCCATCCGGCAACGGATCGAGGCCTGCCCCGGCGTGCTGGCCACCCACGATCTGATGCTCCACGACTACGGCCCCGGCCGCCGGTTCGCCAGCGCCCACGTGGAGATGGACGCCCGGGAGGACATCATGGCCCTGCACCAGGCCCTCATCGGCCTGGCCCAGGATTTCTGGGAGCGGGACGGCCTTCACATCGTGTTCCAGCTGGACCCCATCTCCCATGAGGACTCGGAGGAGAACCGCCTGCGGGCCCATATGACCCGGCAGATGGCCTTCATCGACCCCCGGCTCACGGTCCACGACCTGCTCCTGTCCCATGACAACGGCCGCACCCAGGTCCATTTCGACTGCTTCGTGCCCCCGGACGTCTCCATCCCGGAGGAGGAGATACGGCGGATGCTCACCAACATCGTCCGGGAAAAGCACCCCGACGGGGACGTGACCGTCACCATCGACCGGGACTATATGGCCCCGCCCCACTGACATATGAGACCGCGGCTTTCGCCGCGGTCTTTTTCGCTTCAAAGCCGTTGACATCCTCCATGGACAGGTATATACTTAGCATACAATCGAAAAGGGGCGCTGGGCATCCGCCCGGCTGAGACGGCGCGGCGCGCCGGACCCTGGAACCTGATCCGGATAATACCGGCGTAGGAAAACGGGCAGCATTGCTGCGCTTTCGCCGTCGGCCATTGAGACCGGCGGCGGCTGTTTTTCTCAAAGAAAGGAGAAAAAATGAAGAAGATCAACACCCGCAAGCTCGTGGAGAGCGCCATGCTCATCGCCGTGGGAACGGTGCTGAGCATGATCAAGTTCGACATGCCCATGGGAGGCGGCATCACCCTAGTGAGCATGCTTCCCCTCATCCTCCTCAGCCACCGCTACGGCTGGAAGTGGGGCCTGGTGAGCGCGTTCGTGTACAGCGCCCTGCAGCTGGTGCTGGGCCTGGACAACGTCCGCTACGCCACCGGCTTCGGCATGGCCGTGGCCATCGTCATGCTGGACTACATCGTGGCCTACACGGTCATCGGCCTGTCCGGCGTCTTCGACAAGCCCATGGGCAAGGGCCCCGCCGCCGTGGCCACGGGCATCGCCGTCACGTTCTGCCTGCGGTTCATCTGCCACTTCATCACCGGCGTGTGGATCTGGGACGCCATGTGGCCCAACGAGTACGGCATGACCAGCATCGTCTACTCCCTGGCCTACAATGGCTCCTACATGCTGGGCGAGCTGGTGCTGACGGAGATCGTGGCCATGCTCATCTACAAGCCCCTGGGAAAGTACTTCCGGGGCGAGGACCTGACCTGAGCAAAGAAAAACCAAAGTCCGCCGGGAACGGGGCTTGAACGCCCTGTTCCCGGCGGATTCTACGAATCGGAGAGCCCCCTTCCGAACGGAGGGTAGAGCCGCGGCACGAACCGTGGATAGGCTTTTGGCCCCGCACGGTTTATGATGGAGCTGTATGAGACAAGACCATCATGCGCGCCCGGCGCAGGAAGGAGACCTTATGGACTGGCTCATCGTATCGGACAGCTCCTGCGACATCCGCTCTCTGGACGTCACCGCTCCCAACGTATCCTTCTCCCTGGTGCCCTTCAAGATCAACATCGGCTCCCGGGAGTTCGTGGATACGCCGGACCTGGACACGGAGGCCATGCTCCGGGCCATGACGGAGCACCAGGGGGCCAGCACCAGCGCCTGCCCCAGCCCCGGGGAGTGGGCGGCCGAGTTTGAGCGGGCGGACAACGTCATCGCCCTCACCATCAGTTCCAACCTCTCCGGCAGCTATGCCGCGGCCATGGCCGCCCGGCACATGGTGCTGGAGGCAAGCCCTGACAAGAACATCTTCGTCCTGGACACCCTGAGCGACGCCGGGGCCCTAGCCAGCGCGGCGGAGCTCGCCGACCGGCTCATCGGCCAGGGCAAGAGCTTCGACCACATCTGCCGGGCCCTGGAACAGTTCAACGCCGCCGGCCACATCATGTTCGCCCTCAGCAGCTTTGAGAACCTGGTGAAGAACGGCCGGGTGAGCCGGGTGGTGGGTTTCATCGCCGGACACCTGCACATGCGGGTGCTGGGCCGCCGGACCCATGACGGGCGCATCGACTTCTTCTACAAGACCCGGGGCGAGCGCCGGGTGCTGGCGAAGATATTGGAGGAGATGGCCAACACCGGCTTCGACGGGACCCGCCCGGTGGTCATCAGCCACTGCCTCAACCCGGCAGGAGCCGAGACCCTTCGCCGGGACATCCTGGCCCGCTGGGCCGGCGCCCGGATCACGGTCATCCCCTGCGGGGGCCTGTGCAGCTTCTACGCCCAGCACCAGGGCATCATCATCACCTACTGAGGCACTCCCGAAAAACATAAAAAAGCCCCGCAGTCTCAAGACTGCGGGGCCTGCTCGTGGAGCTGCTGGGCGGATTCGGACCGCCGACCTCGTCATTACCAATTATAAGCCGGTTGATTTTGCCCGTTGTGGCTTGTCGTGTCTTGACGGCTGGAACCCTTGCGCCGTCAGCGATTGACGATTTTGCCTTTCGTATTTTGTTGTAGCTTGTCGCGTGGTGGTGTGGTGGTTTTTTGTGTATAGGTGGCGGTTTTGTGGCGGTGGCTTTAAGTGGTGAGCGGGACGGGCCGTGTGGTCAATCCCGCTCGGCGTGTTATCCTTCAGCGGTGAGCGGGACGGTCTGCGCGTCTTTCCGGCCCTGTTCGTATGCGTCCCGGAGATAGCGGATCATGGTGCATACGACCTTTGCAGAAACGGGCCTGACGTGCTGCCCGGTGTGCTTCTCCCACGCCTTGATCTCCTCCGGGCCGTCCATGAAAGTGAAGTCGGCTCCCTCGCGTCCGTCCCGGTAACAGTCATTGACGAGCGGGAGGTACACGGTCATAAACTCCCGGAAATAGCGGTCATCCTCCGGGATTAGGTGCAGGGCCCTGTCAACGTCTATCGGGTATGTCATGCTGTGGCCCTCCTTGTCGTCCTGGTCCTTCTGGATCGTTCAGCCTCTCGGTGCTCGTAGTCGATGGCTTCTTGCAATCGCTCCATAGCGTCCAAGTAGATTCCATACGGGACCGGGCAATTATTCTCTAACGCTTCAAGCGTCCGTTGCGGGATGGCCGGTGATAACACGTCTAGGCCGTCCGCTTCCTGGCTCTTTTCTCGTAACAGCCGCCGCCGGTACTTTCCTTTGTTTGTGGTAGGGTCCACGATCTGCAACCGCGAGGCGAACAGATACCCACGCTTGCGGTTTATTCTCCATGCTAAATGCACTTGCTCCGCATCGGTCATTTCCTCGCCGTCCTCCAGAATTGCCGCCATGATCTCCGGGCTCACTTCGGCATATTGGGCGAATGTCTTTAGCCATGGGACGTGCCCGCCAAGCTCTGCGAAAAGGTTTGGATATAGGGTTATTACTTCTTCGTTTGCTTCCTTTCCGGGCCAGCCTCCGTTCATTCTGGCATTCCAACTCCGCTCTATACGGGCCCGCCTGTTCAAGATGTAGGCCGCGCTATATCCAGAATATAAAACCGGCTCTTTCATGTTGGGTATGTATATCCTCCTTGATTTTTTGAGCGGGAGGTCGTATAGTATAGCTACCGGCCTCCCTTGGCTGGATGGGCTCTTATACGGCGCTGGTGGAATGGTGGCCGTGTAAGGGCTCTTTCTTCATGC
>CANRMG010000024.1 GCA_947631675.1 uncultured Oscillospiraceae bacterium | reverse complement strand
GGGGCGAAGATGACCTCGGCGCCGAAGTTCTTGGCGTTGGTCAGGTAAGCGGTGAAGTCGGAGGTGCCGTTGGGGAAGTCCTCTTTCTGGACCTCCAGGCCCAGCTCAGCGGCGGTCTCCTGGAAGTAGTTCAGCAGGCCCTGGTCATAGTCGTTGCCCAGCTCGCCCAGGCAATAGACCTTGGAAGCGCCCAGGGTGTTCTTGGCGAACTGCGCATGGATGGCGCCCTGGCCGGGGTCGGTGAAGCAGATGCGGAAGTAGTGATCGTTGCCCACGGTGACCTGGGGGTTGGTGCAGGTGACGCCGATGACGGGGATGCCGGCCTCGCCGAAGGTGTCAGAACCGGCAATGGCCACGCTGGAGCCATAGGAGCCCAGAACGATGGACGCGCCGGAGGCCACCAGCTGGGTGGCGGCAGAGACGGCCTTGTCGGTGGAGGACTCATTGTCCGCCACGACCAGCTTCACATCATACGTGGTGCCGTTCACTTCCACGGTGGGGGTCTCCTGGTTGGCATACTGCATGCCCAGGGCCTCCTGCTTGCCGCCAGGGCCGTTGTCGCCGGTCAGCGGCTCATACACGCCGATGGTGACGGTGTCGTCGGCAAAGGCGGGGACCGCCAGCGCCATGACCATCACGATGGCCAGAACGAGCGCAAATACTTTTTTCATGATTCGTTTCCTCCAATGTTTGTGATTTTGCTTTCTGTTTGTCCACCGCAAGCGGACAAATGTTCACACACTAGGAATTTTATCACGGCCTCCCGCCCCTTTTCAAGGGCCGTTATGACAGATTTTAAGCGGAAATGATTTACAACATTAGTGAAATAGACTAAAATGGGCGAAAAAAGGCCCCGCCGAGGCCGGCGGGGCACGAAAAACAGGGCGTTTTCGGTCTATTCCAGGTTCTTTATCAGGTCGTCGATCATACGCTCGAACAGGGCGAGCTGCTCCGGGGAGTAATTCTTTTCCAGGGCCTCCACGCCACCGGCGATGAAGGGGTAGTCGGTGTTGTAGTAGGAGAAGAACCGGTCGCCCACGGTGACCCGGCACTCCCGCCGGTCGCCGTCGGAGGCGCCGCGCACGGCGTAGCCCTTGGTGACCAGGTTGTTGATCTTATAGGTGGCGTTGGGCTGGGAGATGCCCAGGGTCTCGGCGAAGGCGCTGACGGTGGGCGAGCCCATGAGGTAGATCACGTCCGCGGCGTAGGCCTCCGTGGCGCTCAGGGAGCCGTCCCGCTCCTTCACCCGGCTGAACAGGTCCCGGTAATGCTGCAGGCGGACTTTCTCGTACAGGGTCTTGAGCTTTTCGTAAACCATAGCGCTCCCTCCGTCCGGCGTTACTATAATAACTATAGTACGATTTTATCCCACCCGTCACCGGTTTGTCAATGACGCCGACCAAATTTTGCCAATCTTTGATGCGGGCGGGCGGTTTCTATGCTATAATACCCATATAGGCGATATACTGATAACGAGAGCAGGAAACAGGAGGAAAGACGATGGTAGAACTGCGATTCGACGTGAGCGATGTGGACTTCGACTCGGTGATCCAGGCGCTGGCGGGTTCCCTGGCGGGCCCGGCGGCCATGGCCGCCCGGATGCTGCCCGACGGGGCCAAGGAGGAGATGGTGGCCAGCTATATCAACGCCAACGCGGAGAAGCTGGAGCAGATGCTGGAAAATGCCCTGGCCTCCAAGGGCGTGAAGCTGAAAATATCCGGCGCCAAGGCCACAAAGATACAATAGCGGCCAAGCCTCGCAGAGTTCGCGTCCGCAGACGCGAAAAAAGTGGGATCATTTTTTCCGGGGGCGTGTACCTCGGAAAAATTCTCATCGGCCCGCAAACGTGAACGCCCCCATCCAACGGATGGGGGCGCTTTGCGCTGCAGCGGGCCGCAGCCCTCTCGTTTGAAAGGGTCTCCCTTTCAAACGACTATGCCTCGAAGAACTTTCGATGTATGGCCGCCACGGCCCGGTCGGCGCTGGCGGCGTCGATGACGCAGGAGATCTTGATCTCGCTGGTGTTGATCATCTGGATGTTGATGTGCTCGTCGTTCAGGGCCTCGAACACCACTGAGGCGATGCCGGCGGAGCTCATCATGCCCGCGCCGATGACGCTGACCTTGGCGATGTCCTTGTCCACGGACACGTGGTCGAAGCCGATGGCGTCCTTGCGCTCCATGAGCTCCTTGTAGGCCTGCTCGGCCTGGTCCTCGGCCACCACGAAGCTGATGTCGTTGGTATTGCCCCGGCCGGTGGCCTGGATGATCATGTCCACGTTCACGCCGGCCTTGGACATGGCGTTCATCACCTTGAAGGCGGAGCCGGGCTTGTCGGCCACCTTCACCACGGTGACCCGGGCGGCGTGCTCGTCCTTGGCGATGCCGGTTATCTTCATCTCTTCCATGTTCTTGGAAACCTCCTTCACCTTAGTACCGGGCGCTCTCACCAGGGAGGAGAGCACCTCCAATTCCACGCCGTACCGCTTTGCCATCTGCACGGACCGGTTCATGAGCACCTGGGCGCCCATGCTGGCCATCTCCAGCATCTCGTCGTAGGTGACCTCGTCCAGCTTCTGGGCTCCGGGCACCTTCCGGGGGTCGGCGGTATATACGCCCTCCACGTCCGTGAATATCTGGCACCGGTCCGCGTGGAGCACCGCTGCCAGGGCCACCGCGGTGGTATCGCTGCCGCCCCGTCCCAGGGTGGTGTAGTCGTCGAAGCGGGTGATGCCCTGGAAGCCGGCCACCAGCACGATGCGCTTTTTGTCCAGCTCCCGGCGCAGCCGCTCGGTCCCCACCCGGCGGATGCGGGCCAGGCCGTAGTCCGCGTCGGTGCGGATGCCCACCTGCCAGCCGGTGAGAGACACCACCGGCAGGCCCATGCCCTCCAGGCACATGGCCATCAGGGCGATGGACTGCTGCTCCCCGGTGGTCAGAAGCATGTCCAGCTCCCGCTTGGAGGGGTCGGGGTTGATCTCCGCCGCCTTCGCCAGAAGGTCATCGGTGGTATCCCCCTGGGCGGAGAGCACCACCACCACCTCGTTGCCCTGCAGGAACGTCTCGGCGATGATGCCGGCCACGTTCCGCATGCGCTCGGCGTTGGCGACGGAGGAGCCTCCGAATTTCTGTACGATCAGCATATATATCAGGTCTCCTTGTTTTCTTGATCCGGGCCGGAGGGCCCATCCATACTATGCCAGTACCCGGTAAGCCGCCCGGCTGTCCAGACCGGAAAGGTGCTTTTCCAGCGCAGGCCGGTCCATTGGGGGCGTGATGAAGCCGCATTCCTGGGTGGAGCCGTAGATGATCTTCACCCCGGGGAACAGGCTGTGTACCTGGTCCGGCTCGGCCATGGCCCGCACGTACCAGGGGCAGATGAGCCCATCTATGGACACCAGCTTCCCCCCGGCCTGGCCCAGGTCCGGGATCATGGGGTCGTTCCGGTGCCGGACCGCGTCGGCGATGTCCGCCGCCACGGCGCTGGCGGTAGGATGGCGGCCCGCCCCGGGCCCGCAGAAGATGACCTCTCCCACGGCGCTGCCCCGGATGGCACAGGCGTTCATCACCCCGCTGATGGAGGCCAGGGTATGGCCCAGGGGCACCAGATGGGGCTCCACGAAGGCCAGGCACCCGTCCTCCCGGCGCATGGCCCGGCCTAAGAGCTTCACCGTATAGCCCAGTGCCTGACTCAGCTCCAGGTCCGCCGGCTCCAGGCCGGTGATGCCCTTGGTGGGGATGGCAGTGGGGTCCAGGTTGCCGCCGAAGGACAGGTCCGCCAATATGGCGGTCTTGCGGCAGGCGTCCAGCCCCTCCACGTCCGCGGTGGGGTCCGCCTCGGCGTAGCCCAGCTCCTGGGCCCGGGCCAGGGCCTGGGCAAAGGTCTGGCCCTGCTGGTCCATGGCGGTGAGGATATAGTTGGTAGTGCCGTTCAAAATGCCGTAGACCTCGTCCACCCGGTTGGCGGCCAGGCACCGGCACAGGGGCCGCAGCAGGGGGATGCCTCCGCCCACGCTGCCCTCAAAGAGGTAGCTTACGCCGTGCTCCTTCGCCAGCGCCGCCAGCTCCAGGCCGTGGGCGGCCACCAGCTCCTTGTTGCTGGATACCACGCTCTTGCCCGCCAGGATGGCCCGCTTGGAGTACTCATAGGCGGCGCCCACGCCGCCGATGACCTCCGCCACCACGGACACGTCCGGGTCTGATTCGATGACGGTGAAATCCTTCACCAGCTTGTCCTGCCAGGGGCTGTCGGGATAGTCCCGGCGCACCAGGATATATCCCAGCTCCAACTCGTCGCCGGCCGCGGCGGCCAGCCGCTGCTTTTGCGCGGCCATGACCTCTGCCACGCCGCCGCCCACGGTGCCGAAGCCGAGGATCGCGTATTTCGTCATATCAGAGCGTCCTCAACCGGCGGCGACGGCGGCCTTGATGACCCCGTCTATGTTGCCCAGCCGGCCAAGCAGGCTCTCGGCGGAGGTGTCCAGGGCGGTCATGTCCGCCGTGATGGTCACAGGCGCGGCCCCGTTGGTGGGGATGCCCTGGTTGATGGTGAGGATGTTGGCGCCGGTGCCCGCGAACACGGCCAGCACCTCGCTCAGAAGGCCCATCTGGTGCCGGAGCATGATCTGGAAGGTGACGATATGGCCGCCGGCCACGTTCTGGAAGGGCATGACGGCGTTCTTATACTTATAGTAAGCGGAGCGGGAGATGCCCACCTGCTCGGCGGCCTCGGCCACCGTCTGGGCCCGGCCGGTGTCCAGAAGCTCCTGGGCCTGGGTCACGCGGATGAATACCTCCGGCAGGGCGTCTCCGTCCACCAAATAATACTGACTGCGGCTGTTATTGGCCATGGTACGTCCTCCTTTTGTGGTCATTTGTCCACACGCGGTGAATAGTACCATGTTTCCGGGGCATATGCAAGAGTTTTTCGCCGTCCCGGGAAGGATACTGTCAGGACGCACAAAAATGTCCCGGCTCCGAAGAGCCGGGGCATGGTATTTTGCCGTGGGACTTAAGCGTTCACGCTCTCCACCAGGGCGCCCGCGAGATTCTCCAGCTCCGTGGCCTTGTCCTCCTTGAGGGAGGAGGCCAGGGAGAGGCGCTCGTTCAAAAGCGTCATGTTCTTCAGCTGGTCAGTGATGAACGCGCTCATGAGGTCGCCGGACTTCACGGCCCAGGAACCGTTTTCGATGACGGCGAAGGTGCGGTTCTGCAGGTTCAGGGCCTTCATGTCCATGAGGAAGTTGTGCATCACCGGGTAGATGCCCAGGTTATAGGTGACGCTGGCCAGGACGATGTGGCTGTACTTGAAGGCCTCGGAGATGAGGTAGCTGACGTGGGTGTTGGACACGTCGTACACCGCCACGTTGGTGACGCCCTTTTCGCACAGCTTCGCCGCCAGGCATTGGGCCGCGGCCTCGGTGTTGCCGTACATGGACGCGTACACGATGAGCACACCCTTCTCCTCCGGCTCATAGCGGCTCCACTTGTCGTACTTGTCGATGAAATAGCCCAGGTCCTTCCGCCACACCGGCCCGTGGAGGGGGCAGACGAACTTGATCTGGTCCAGGATGCCGGAAGCCTTTTTCAGCAGCAGCTGGATATGGGGGCCGTACTTGCCCACGATGTTGGTGAGATACCGGCGGGCCTCGTCCAGCCAGTCCCTATCGAAGTCCACCTCGTCGGCGAAGAGCTTGCCGTCCAGGGCGATGAAGGAGCCGAAGGCGTCGGCGGAGAACAGTACGCCATTGGTGGTGTCGAAGGTCACCATGGCCTCCGGCCAGTGGACCATGGGCGCCGCCACGAAAGTGACGGTATGGTCTCCGAAGGAGAAGGTGTCCCCCTCCTTGACGGAAATGAGCTCATGGCCGTCCACGTGGAAGCCGAACTGGCGCATGAGCAAAAACGCCTTGTCGTTGGAGATGATCTTCACCTTGGGCCAGCGCAGGAGGATCTCCTCGATGGAGGCGCCGTGGTCCGGCTCCATGTGGTTGATAAGGAGGTAATCCAGGGGCTTATCCCCCAGCAGGTACTCCATGTTCTCCAGAAGCTGCCGGCAGGCGGACCAGTCCACGGTGTCGAACAGCACCGTCTTCTTGTCCAGCAGCAGATAGGAGTTGTAGCTCACCCCCTTGGGGATGGGGTGGATGTTCTCGAAAAGGGTCAGGCGGTGGTCGTTGGCGCCCACCCAGTAGAGCTTATCGGTGACTTCTCTTACGCAGTGCATATATCGTATCTCCTTTCCGTCTTACGCCTGGATGAACTGGTCCTTGCCCTCGCCGCACTCGGGGCACACCCAGTCCTCGGGCAGCTTGTCGAAGGTGGTGCCGGCGGGTATCTCCGCGTTGAGGTCGCCCTTCTCGGGGATGTACTCGAAGCCGCAGCCGCCGCAGACATACCGGGGGCCGATGGGCTCCGGCTTGGGCGGGGCGGGGCGCTTGATCTTCACCATGGGCGGTGCGGGCTTCTTCTTGCCGGTGCCCAGGGCCTTGGTGAGAAGCGGCAGTATCTCGTTCACATCTCCCACGATGCCATAATCGCAGTTTTTGAAGATGGGCGCGCCCGCATTGGTGTTGATGGCCACGATGGTGGAGGCGTCCTTGATGCCCTTTAGATGCTGGATGGCGCCGGAGATGCCGCAGGCGATGTAGAGGTTGCCGGTGAACTTCTGGCCGGACATGCCCACGTACCGGTTCAGGGGCACATATTTCAATGTCTCCGCCACGGGCCGGCTGGAGCCGATGGCCGCGCCGGCGGCCTGGGCCAGGTCCTCGATGAGCTTCATGTTCTCCTTGGGGCCGATGCCCTTGCCGGCGGATACCACCCGCTCGGCCTGGGCGATGGGCGTGTCGGCGGGGATGCCCACGGTGAAGTCGTAGCCGTCCTTCTTAAGGGCCGCCACCAGGGCCTCCACCTTCTCCTTCGCGTCCCCCTCCCGGAAGATGGTCTTTTTCCGCACGCCGGTGATGGGCGCGGGCTTCTTGGGCGCGGAGCCGCCTCCGCCGCCGGCGGACTTGGGCGCCTTGCCCAGGATGGCGGAGGAGATGACCACCCGCTGTATCTCGTTGGTGCCCTCGTAGATGGTGGTGATCTTGGCGTCGCGATAGGCCCGCTCCACCTCCATGCCCTTCATGAACCCGGCGCCGCCATGGATCTGCAGCGCGTCGTTCGTCACCTGCAGGGCGATGTCGGAGGCGTACATCTTGGCCATGGCCGCCTCCATGGCGTAGGGCTCGTGGTGCTCCTTCAGCTCCGCCGCGGAGTAGACGAGAAACCGCGCGCAGCGCAGCTTCGTGGCCATGTCGGCGATCTTGAAGGAAAGGGCCTGCTGGAAAGCGATGGGCTTTCCGAACTGGATGCGCTCTTTGGCGTAGGCCACGGCGTTTTCATAGGCCCCCTGGGCGATGCCCAGGGCCTGGGCCGCGATGCCGATACGGCCGCCGTCCAGGGTGGCCATGGCGATCTTGAAGCCCTGGCCCTCCTTGCCCAGCAGGTTCTCCTTGGGCACCTTCACGTCGTTGAATATGAGCTCCGCCGTGGTGGAGGAGCGGATGCCCATCTTGTCGTAGTGGTCGCCGAAATCAAAGCCCTTCCAGCCCTTCTCCACGATGAAGGCGCTGATGCCCCGGGTGCCGATGTCCGGGGTGGTGACGGCGAAGACCACGTAGGTATCCGCCTTGGGGGCGTTGGTGATGAATATCTTGCCGCCGTTCAGGAGGTAATAGTCCCCCTTGTCCACGGCGGTGGTCTCGGTGCCGCCGGCGTCGGAGCCCGCGTTGGGCTCGGTGAGGCCGAAAGCGCCTATCTTCTCGCCCTTGGCCAGGGGCACGAGATACTTTTTCTTCTGCTCCTCGGTGCCGAAGGCGAAGATGGGATAGCTGCCCAGGGACACATGGGCGGACAGAATGACGCCCGCGCCGCCGTCCACGCGGGCCAGCTCCTCCACGGCGATGGCGTAGCTGAGCACATCCAGTCCCGCGCCGCCATACTCCTTGGGATAGGGGATGCCCATAAGGCCCATCTGGCCCAGCTTCTTCACGGCCTCCGAGGGAAACTCGTTGGCCTGATCCAGAGCAAAGGCGATGGGCTTGATCTCCTCCTCGGCGAATTGGCGAATTTTCGCGCGCAGGGCCTCGTGCTCCGGGGTGGTCTGATATAACATAAACGCTCCTCCTTTTGCGTTGGCGTCCGGGCATAAGCCCGGCGGGTATCGCTTTGCTTAGGTGGAGATATTGTAGCGCCGGTTGGGCAATTCTGTCAATATAAAACGGCGGCGTTTTTCAAATTTAAGGCGATATAGACAAAAACCGCCGGAGGCTTTGGCCTCCGGCGGCGCTGGGGTGAAGAGGAAGAAAGGAGAAGATGAGAGATAAGAAAGGTTACTGGATCTGGATCTGATGCTGCTCGGGAACGGGCTCCGGCAGCTTGGGCAGGGTCAGCTTCAGTACGCCGTTCACGTACTGGGCGGTGATGGCGCCGGCATCCACGCCGGAGACCTCGAACCGGCGCTCCACGGTCTGACTGGACCGCTCCCGGCGGATATAGCCGCTGCCGTTCTCGTCGCTCTTGTTCTGGTGCTCGGCCCGGACGGTGAGAACGCCCTCCTTCATATTGACGGCGATCTCGTTCTTGTCATAGCCGGGCAGCTCCGTCTCGATGGTGAAGTCCTGGTCGGACTCCCGGATGTCGGTGGCGGCCGCGTGGGCCACGGTGCCGAAGAACTCCTGGAACGGGTCCCAGATGCTGCTGGGCTCATAGGACCGGCTGGTGAAAGGGATCATATCAAACATGGTAGAAAACCTCCTGTTTTTTAATTTGTCTACACTATACACATAAATTGTGAATAAATTTATGTGTAAATATGAACGAAGTGTAAATATTAGCACTCGACGATAAAGAGTGCTAAATTCACACTTCCCACCCCGTCCAGTATATCCCCCGGGGCCCGTTTCTTTGCGCCATACCATTGTAAAATAGGACCGCCCATGGTAAAATGAGATAAATAAGTGTATAAGGAGGCTTCCTGATGAGACCGATGCTGGTGATCATGGCCGCCGGGATGGGCAGCCGTTTCGGGGGCTTGAAGCAGATGACGGCGGTGGACGGCGCCGGACAGGTCATTTTGGACTACTCCGCCTATGACGCGCTGCAGGCGGGCTTTGAAAAGATCGTCTGCGTGATCAAGAGGGAGATCGAGGCGGACTTTAGGTCCCTGGTGGGGGACCGGATCGGGAAAAAGTGCGACCTGCGCTACGCCTTCCAGGACCTCCATGACATCCCCGCGCCCTTTGCAGTGCCCCCGGAGCGGGCCAAGCCCTGGGGCACGGCCCACGCGGTCTACGCCGCCCGGGACCTTATAGACCGGCCCTTCGCGGTGATAAACGCCGACGATTTCTACGGCCGGGGCGCTTTTAAGGCCCTTTACGACTTCCTGGCCCATGAGGCGGATGAGCACACCCACGCTTTGGTGGCCTATGACCTGAAAAACACCCTGACGGAGAACGGCACCGTGGCCCGGGGGGCCTGCACCACCGATGAAAACGGCTTCCTCGCCACCATCACGGAGCTGACCGCCATCCAGGGGCCCGCGGACAGCCCCTCCTATACCACCGATGGGGGCGCCACCTGGACGGCCCTGGCCCCAGACACCCCCGTGAGCCTGAACACCTGGGGCTTCCATCAGGGCTTCATGAACGCCATCGGGGCGGAATTGGAGAAATTCATGGCCAACGACATGCCGAAGAACCCCGCCAAGGCAGAGTTCTTCCTGCCCAGCGTGGTGAACGCCTGCCTGGCCGCCGGCACGGACCGGGTGAAGGTCCTGCCCACCGACGAGGTGTGGCACGGGGTCACCTACCGGGACGACCTGCCCGCCCTGCAGAAGGCCCTGGCCCAGATGAAGGCCGCGGGCAGGTATCCCGAGGCTCTGTGGGATTGAGGGGGACCGGCCATGAGCTACATCCCGGTGGAGTACCCCAAGGAGAAACCGACGTTTTACGCCTTCTTGAAGGAGCAGCTGGCCCTATATCTGGCCGATGAGCCGGACCGGACCGCCCGCCTGGCCAACGCGGGCGCGGTGCTGGCCCAGGCGTTCTCCGACGCCAACTGGGTGGGCTTTTACCTGGTGGATGGTGACACGCTGAAGGTGGGCCCCTTCCAGGGAAAGCCCGCCGTCACCCGCATCGCGTACGGCAAGGGGGTCTGCGGCACGGCCTGGGCGGAGAAGAAAGCCCAGGTGGTGGCGGAGGTGTCCTGCTTTGCCGGCCACATCGCCTGCGACTGCGCCTCCCGGTCGGAGATCGTGATCCCTCTGTGGGAGGGGGATCGGATATGGGGCGTGCTGGATATGGACAGCGCGCTGCCTGCCCATTTCACCGAGGCGGACCGGGCCGGCCTGGAGGAGTGCGTGAAGCTGCTGTAAGGGCGATATAAGTGACTTGTCAAGCTAAGTGAACAGGTAGAGAGTTCAAGTTCCCACAGATCGTGGGGAGAACGGAAGTTAAGGACCTTACGAGGCCTGGCGTTGAGAAGCGCCAGATTTGTTTTAGGGTGGCAGGACTGACACGGGAAAGGTTCCTTCCCTTGGGATAGAATTCCCGGAGCGGACCGTTGGTGTTCTCATTTGTACCCTTCTACCAGGCACAATATAGGTCCGCAAAGTAGACGTCACAGTGTAAGCGTTCCTCAATATTTCTCCAGTTAATATAATATGCCGCCGGACAATAGTCCAGCGGCATTTCAATATCAAATGATGTCAGCGTCAGTTTTTCAGGCTGTGCAGCGGCGCGGGAATGTGGCCGCCCCGGGCGATGAGATCCGCCGCGCTCTCGGGGTGCACGGGCATGATGGGCGCGGTGCCCAGAAGGCCGCCGAAGTCCACGCTGTCGCCCACCTTCAGGCCCTCCGCCGGGATGAGGCGCACGGCAGTGGTCTTGTTGTTGACCATGCCGATGGCGGCCTCGTCGGCGATGATGGCGGAGATAGTGTCCGCGGTGGTGTCGCCGGGCACGGCGATCATGTCCAGGCCCACGGAGCAGACGCAGGTCATGGCTTCCAGCTTATCCACGGTGAGCACCCCGGAGCGGGCCGCGGCGATCATGCCCTCGTCCTCGCTCACCGGGATGAAGGCGCCGGAAAGGCCGCCCACCCGGCCAGAGGCCATGAGCCCGCCCTTTTTCACCGCGTCGTTCAAAAGGGCCAGGGCCGCCGTGGTGCCGTGGGTGCCGCAGGTCTCCAGACCCATCTCCTCCAGGATGCGGGCTACGCTGTCGCCCACCGCCGGGGTGGGGGCCAGGGACAGGTCCACCACGCCGAAGGGCACCCCCAGCCGGTCCGCCGCCGTCTTGGCCACCAGCTGGCCCATGCGGGTGATGCGGAAGGCGGTCTTTTTGATGAGCTCGGCCACCTCGTCGAAGGGCCGGCCCCGGACGCTCTTCAGGGCCGTATGGACCACGCCGGGCCCGGACACGCCCACGTTGACGGCGCACTCCGGCTCGCCGGGGCCGTGGAAGGCGCCGGCCATGAAGGGGTTGTCCTCCACCGCGTTGCAGAAGATGACCAGCTTGGCGCAGCCGAGACTGCCCCGGTCCGCCGTGAGGGCGGCGGTCTTTTTCACGATCCGGCCCATGGCGGCGATGGCGTCCATGTTGAGCCCCGCCTTGGTGGAGCCCACGTTCACGCTGGCGCACACCAGGTCCGTCTCGGAAAGGGCCCGGGGGATGCTGGCGATGAGCTTTTTGTCCCCGTCGGTGAAGCCCTTCTGGACCAGGGCGGAGAAGCCGCCGATGAAGTCCACGCCGCAGGCCTTCGCGGCTCTGTCCATGGCGGCGGCGACGGGGGTATAGTCCTCCGTCTCGCAGGCCTGGGCCACCATGGCGATGGGGGTGACGGAAATGCGCTTGTTGACGATGGGGATGCCCAGCTCTGCCTCGATGCCCTGTGTCACGGGCAGCAGGTTCTCCGCCCGGCGGCATATCTTGTCGTAGACCCGCTGGGCGCAGGTCTCGATGTCCGGGTGGGCGCAGTCCAAAAGGTTGATGCCCATGGTGACGGTGCGGATATCCAGATGCTGCCGGTCCAGCATATCCAGGGTCTGTAGGATGTCAATGGTGTTGAGCATGCCGTCACCTCATATCTGGTGCATGGCGTCGAAGATGTCCTTGCTCTGGATGCGGATGTTCAGGCCCAGGACCTCGCCGTTTTTGGCCAGAGACTCTTGTATCTCGCCGAAGCTCAGGTCCGAGGTGCCCGTGTCCACCAGCATGACCATGGTGAACAGCCCGTCCATGATGGTCTGGCTCAGGTCCAGCACGTTCACCCGCATTTTGGCCAGCACGACGCACACATCTGCGATGATGCCGATGCGGTCCTTGGAAAAAACAGATACGATGGCTTTCATGAAATATCTCCTTGGATGTTATAGGTCGACTACGTCCACCACGGTCAGCTTTTGGCCGTCCACGGTGAAGCGCACGTCGTAAGTGAGATAGTTGAACCCGTACCGCCGGGCCGGGTCGTCGATGTAGGCTGGGCGGGGGTCCTGGGCCAAAAGGCCCAGCAGAGCCTGGCGGTGCTCCGGGGGTATCCTCTCCAGCAGCGCCGGGGGGAAGTCCACCTCCAGGGCGTAGTCATATACGTCCTCCGCAAAGCCCCCGGCGGCCTCCGGGCGGCTGTCCGTGTAGGGCAGATAGGGCTTTATGTCGTAGATGGGCGTGCCGTCCATCAGGTCCGCCCCCGCCACGATGAGCACCGGCCCCAGCTTCTCGTCGTGGGTTATCTCTATGAGCTCCACGCAGCTCAGGCCCAGAGCGTTGGGCCGGTAGGGGGAGCGGGTGGCGAATACGCCCATGCGCCTGTTGCCCCCCAGCCGCGGCGGCTTCACCGTGGCGGCCCAGCTGTCCCGCTCGTTTTCCGAAAAGCCCCATATGAGCCAGATGTGGGAATATCCCTCCAGCCCCCGGAAGGCCACCGGGTCGCGGTACTTGGGCTCGAACACGATCCGGGCCCGCAGGGAGGGTACAAGGCCGCTCTGCCGGGGCAGGCCGAACTTGGTGGGCAGGGCCGTCCCGATATGGGCGATGGGCGCGATGAACCGCTTTTCCTGGAGCATGGCCGGCCTCCCAAACATATTAGATACCGCATTATAACATGAGTGATAAGCAACGGCAAAAAATTTTTTGTCGTGATGCATATTTGCCCCGGCTTTTGCGGATACTAGGCCCGCAAGATCATTTAGTCTGACGGAAAAGGAGTCTTTTTCATGGTCATTGACAGGATAGCCCTGATCCTCGCAATCATCGGCGGGCTGAACTGGGGCAGCGTGGGCCTGTTCCGTTTCGACATCGTCGCCTGGCTCTTTGGCGGCCAGACGAACCCGGTATCCCGGGTGGTCTATACCCTGGTGGGCCTGGCGGCGCTGTGGTGCGTTTCGCTGTTGTTCCGGACCAGGGACGAGGCGGATGAAGAAGCGTAAAAAGCGCCGGAGCATGGGAGACCTGCTCCGGCGTCTTTTTACACACGTTCCCGCCGCGGCTCATATCCTGGAGTGGGCTCACCAAGCCCGAAGGAGGAAACTATGGCGGATTGTGCTGAAAACATGAACATCATTCCCGGCGCCCAGGCCAACGGCCTGACGCGCTATCCCTGCTGTCCGTCCCAGCCCTGCTGCCCGTCCCTGATCGCCGGACCCACCGGTCCCGTCGGCGCCACCGGCGCGATGGGTCCCACCGGTCCTGCCGGCCCCATGGGCGTCCAGGGACCCATGGGCCCTGCCGGCCCCATGGGCGCGCAAGGCCCCACCGGCCCCGCCGGTCCCATGGGTCCTGTTGGCCCTGCCGGCGCTGTTGGTCCTGCCGGCGCGGTGGGCGCAACGGGTGCCACCGGAGCCACAGGCGCCACCGGTGCGATGGGCCCTACCGGCCCCACGGGCGCTGTGGGCCCCGCGGGTGCGACAGGCGCGACAGGAGCAACTGGCGCTGTGGGCCCCGCCGGCCCCATTGGTCCTACGGGCCCTACGGGGGCTGCTGGCCCTGCCGGTGCCGCCGGTCCTGTTGGCCCTACGGGTCCTACCGGCGCCCAGGGGCCTGCCGGCCCTGCGGGAACGGTCACCCCGGGCGCGGCCGTGGCGGACGTGACGGCCCCGGCGACGGCCACCACAGCGGAGGTCGCCACCCAGCTGAACGCCCTGCTGGCCAGTCTGCGGGCCGCCGGCCTCATCACCGGCGCCTGAGCGCGCAAAAAAGCCCTGCGGTGCCTGCCGCAGGGCTTTCAGCTTGTCAAAAAACAAGTTTTTTGACCGCTCCGATTGAAACTGCTCGGCGAGAGTGGATCCCGCCGGCAGGAAGTCAAAAGCCTGTCGCACAGCGGCTTTTGACTTCACGCGCGGGAATGCCGCGCGGCTCGCCCTGACCGGGCTTCGCTTTTCTCTGTTCTTATATCCCCAGGTAGTCCTTCTGCTCGGGGGTGAGCGTATCGATGGCCACGCCCATGGTGTCCAGCTTCCGCTGGGCCACCTCCCGGTCTATCTCAGCGGGCACCGCCATGACGCCGGGCTTCAATTCGCCCTTGTGCTGGACCAGATACCGGGCGCACAGGGCCTGGATGGCGAAGCTCATGTCCATGATCTCCGCCGGGTGGCCGTCGCCGCTGGCCAGGTTCACCAGCCGCCCCTCGGCGATGAGGAACACGGTCTGGCCGTTGGGCAGGGTGTAGCCCTCTATGTTGTTCCGGGCCTCGTGGTGGGACACGGCGTACCTCTCCAGGTCCGCCACGTCCACCTCCACATTGAAGTGGCCGGCGTTGGTGAGGATGGCCCCGTCCTTCAAGAGGGGAAAGTGCTCCCGGGTGATGACCCCGGCGCAGCCGGTGACGGTGCAGAAGATGTCGCCGATGGGGGCGGCCTGGGCCATGGGCATGACCCTGAAGCCGTCCATCACCGCCTCGATGGCCCGGACCGGGTCCGTCTCGGTGATGATGACCCGGGCGCCCAGGCCCTTGGCCCGCATGGCCACGCCCTTGCCGCACCAGCCATAGCCAGACACCACCACGTCCTTGCCCGCCACGATCAGGTTCGTGGTGCGCATGATGCCGTCCCAGACGGACTGGCCGGTGCCGTAGCGGTTGTCGAACAGATGCTTGCAGTCGGCGTCGTTGACCAGCACCGCGGGGAAGGGCAGGAGCCCCTCCCTATCCAGCCGGCGCAGCCGGTGCACGCCGGTGGTGGTCTCCTCGCACAGGCCGTATACACCGGGGACGAACTGGGGATACCGGGTCCGCAGGCCCTCCATCAGGTCCCCGCCGTCGTCGATGATGATGTTAGGGCCG
>CANRMG010000023.1 GCA_947631675.1 uncultured Oscillospiraceae bacterium | reverse complement strand
GCCCTCGGTCTTGAACTCCAGGGCCGGGCTCACCACAGCGTTGGCAAAACCCGTGATGGGCACCAGCGTCCCCGCCCCGGCGAACCGGGCCAGCTGGTCGTAGACGTTCAGGCCCGTCAGCAGCGCGGACAGGAAGATCAGCGTCATGCTCACCGCCGTGGCGGCGTCCTCCCGGGCCAGATGGGCGAACCGCTCATAGGCCACGCTCAAGGCCTGGCCCAGGCAGCAGATGAGCCCGCCCACGATGAAGGCCTTGACAAGGTCTTTGACCACCGGGGAGCCGCCGCTAGTATGCCTGCGGCGGGGCCGGCCTATGCAGTTGTAAGCAAATGTTTGCCAAGACGCCGTTTTTGGCGTATAATCCTAATATCCTGATATTGGAAGAAAGGAGGCGCGCCCATGAAGGCAGGAAGGAAAAAGACGCGGGAGCTTCTGTGGACCTGCGCCTCGATCCTGTTCGGCAACGCCCTGCTGGCCTTTACGGTAGAGGCGTTCATCATCCCCCACGGCATCATCATGGGCGGCACCACCGGCATCGCCATCGTCCTGAACCGGCTGGTGCCCGTGGACACCGCCGCGCTCGTATTCGTGCTCAACGGCCTTCTTCTGGTGCTGGGCGGGCTGGTCCTGGGCCGGAAGCTGGTGGCCACCACCGTGGCAAGCTCCCTTCTCTACCCCGCCCTGCTGGCGGTGATCCACCGGATACCCGGCGTCACAGCCGTGACGGACAACGCCCTGATGGCCGCCCTGTTCGGCGGGGTGCTCATGGGCGCGGCCCTGGGCGCCGTCATGCGGGTAGGCTCCTCCACCGGCGGCATGGATATAGCAAGCCTCGTTCTGCACAAGTGGACCCACGTGCCCGTGTCCATATGTGTGTACATCATGGACATCCTGGTCATCGGCGGCCAGGCGCTGACCTCCCCCGTCGAGCCCATCCTCTACGGGCTGGTGGTGCTGGTGCTGGAGTCCATCGTGCTGGACAAGGTGATGATCCTGGGTCTGGCCCAGATACAGCTTTTCGTCGTCTCCCACCGGTACGACGCCATCCGCCGGGCCCTGCTCACGGACCTGGAGGCGGGCGTCACCATGGTGCAGATCCAGACGGGCCAGCTGGCCCAGGAGCAGCAGGGGGTGCTTTGCGTCATCCCCCGGCGGAAGCTCTACGCCGCCACGGAGCTCATTCAGGCCATCGATCCCGCCGCCTTCATCACCATCACCCAGGTGAAGGAGGTCCGGGGCCGGGGCTTCACCCTGGAGCGGACCGTCCGCCCGCCGGCGGAGGATCCGCAGCCGCCTTTCAGAACTTGAACAGGTTCAGGCCGATGCTCTCGTCAAAATACCGGTCCACCCGGCCATCGATCACCCGTATCACCATCTCGCACACCGCGCTCACCACGGCCCGGTTCAGATGGCCGCCGAACACCTCGCCCCTGTCGTTGCCCGCACTCATGTGGATGTGGGCGTAATAGGCGCCGTCCATGGTGTTGACGGTCCCGGTCAGGGAGACGATCTCATAGGAGCCCTGAAAGCTGTTGGAATAGTACTTCTTCTCCGCCGGCTTGAATACGCCCACGGTGAAGTCGTCCACCGCGCCCAGAGCGGACACGCTGGCCAGCTTGATGTTCTCTTTTTCCGCGATCAGCTGAAGCTGGGCCAGTATCTCCTCGCCCCGGTCGATCCTGGCTATGACCGTATCGCCGAATCTTCTGTAGTCCATTTTCTCCGCTTCCTTTCCTGGCGTTTAGTATTATTTATATCCGCCGGCCTTTACAGCGCCGCCAGCACGTCCTCCACCCGCTCGCAGCGGTGGGGGAACATGGCGCGGAGCTCCGGGTCGGCGCTTTCCATGATATAGCCCGTGCCCGCGGCCTTCAAGAGGGGCACGTCGTTGAAGTTGTCCCCGAAGGCCAGCACCTCCTCCGGCCTCACGCCCACGGCAGCGCAGAGCCTGGTTAGGCCCAGGCCCTTGTCCGCCAGGGTGAAGTCCAGCCAGGGCTCCCCCGCCACCGCCATGGAGAACACCTCTCCCCATTTCGCCAGCGGGCCGTTCACCTCCGCCGCCGCGCCCCGGCGGCAGAAGGCGGCGATCTTCACGATGTCCTCAGGAACGTCGGCCGGGTCCTCCACCAGCACCACGTCGTTGCCCACGAAGTCCCGGATGAGCACCACCATGTCCCGGCGCTTGGGACAGAGATAGCTGGTGTTCTGGCCGGATATGAGCACCTCGCAGTCCGGGTGGCTCACGATGGCCCGGCACAAAGCCACCGCCTGGGTGCGCTCCATCACCGTTTTCGCCAGCAGGGGCCCCGGGTCCCCGGGGCCGAAGAGCGTAGCACCGTTCTCGCACATATAATAGAGCTTATCCGCCACCGGGGCGAACAGCCGCCGCAGGCTCTTATACTGCCGGCCGCTGGCGGGACAGAACATGATCCCCCTGTCCGCCAGGCCCTCTATCAGGCGGAAGGCCTCGTCGCTTATCCCCGCCTGCCCGTAGGGCATGAGGGTGCCGTCTATGTCGCTGGCGATCAGCCGGATCATATCTTCTCTCTCCTTCTTGCCGCCCCCGGCGGCGCCGGGCACAGTATAGCAGATGTTCCCGGCGATGGCAACCGCTCCGGCCCGCCTTTTCGGCGACATGAACAATTGCATTTTGTCGAAACGGGTATAAAATATATTTATATGTGACCTATTCTGTCGAAGGGAGGACCGCCCCATGCCCGCTGAGCGCGCCTATGCCAGCCAATATGACAAGATGACCCGGCAGGGAATCCCCTCCCTGATCCTGGAGCTGGGCATCCCCACCACGGTGAGCATGCTCATCACCAACCTCTATAACGTGGTGGACACCTGGTTCGTGGGCCGCATCGGCACCAGCGCCTCCGGCGCCACGGGCGTGGTGTTCGGCATGATGGCGATCCTGCAGGCGGTGGGCTTCATGTTCGGCCACGGCTCGGGCAGCAACATCTCCCGGCTGCTGGGGGCGAAGCACCTGCGCCGGGCCAGGCAGTTCTCCTCCACGGCGTTTTTCGTCTCCCTGCTCTCCGGCGTGGTCATAGGGGCCGCAGGCCTGTGCCTGCTGACGCCGCTGTGCCGCCTTCTGGGCTCCACCGACACCATCCTCCCCTACGCCCGGGTGTACGCCGCGTTCATCCTGCTGGCCGCTCCGGCCATGGTCACCAGCTGCGTGATGAACAACATCCTCCGCTACGAGGGCCGGGCGGCCTTCGCCATGGTGGGGCTGGTCAGCGGCGGGCTTTTGAACATCGCCGGCGACGCCATCTTTATGATGGGCTTCCACATGGGCATCGCGGGGGCGGGCCTTGCCACCATGCTCAGCCAGTACATAAGCGCCGTCATCCTCCTTTCCATGTTCCTGCGGAAAAAGACCCAGACGATCTTCTCCCTCAAATATCTGCCCTTCCGGCCCGCCCCGGAGGACGGCGCCGACAACAACGGCCCCATGCCCGCTCCCGGCGGGAAGCTCTTTTTCGCCACCCTGGGCAGCATACTGCTGACCGGCCTGCCCAGCCTCATGCGCCAGGGTCTGGGCAGCGTGTCCACCATGGTCCTCAACGGCCAGGCCAAGCCCTTCGGCGACGCGGCCATCGCCGCCATGAGCATCGTGGCCCGGGTGTGCAA
Organism: uncultured Oscillospiraceae bacterium; assembly: GCA_947631675.1. The sequence continues at coordinate 12,343 of CANRMG010000023.1, read as the reverse complement.
CCTGCTGTTCTGCGTGGGTCTGGGCATCGGCCAGGGCTTCCAGCCCGTGTCCGGCTTCAACTACGGCGCGAAGCTCTGGTCCCGGGTGCGAAACGGCCTTCTGTTCACCCTTGCCTTCGGCACGGGGCTCATAAGCCTGTTCGCCCTGGGCGGCTGGCTGCTGGCCCCCCATATCGCCGCCCTCATGCGGGACGACCCGGACGTGATCGCCATCGCCACGCCCGCCATGCGGGCCCAGTGCGGGGCGCTGCTGTTCATGCCCCTGTCCGTGTGCTCCAATATGCTCTTCCAATCCATCGGCTACTCGGGCCGGGCCACCTTCATGTCCACGCTCCGCAGCGGCGCCTGCTTCATCCCCCTGATCCTGATCCTGTCCCGGGTGTGGGGCCTGCCGGGGATCATGTACTCCCAGCCCATTGCGGACGTGATGGCGGGGCTCATCTCCATCCCCTTCCTGATCCAGTTCCTCCGCACCCTCCCCCGCGCGGACGGGCAGGACGGCTGACAAAATACCGCGCCCCGGGCCTTCCGGTCCGGGGCATCCTCATGCCTTTTTCAAATTCACATTTCCTTCAAAAAATGTTAATTCCTTCGTTAACATCTTTTCCGCCGATGCGCCTACAATAATGCTTGCATACAGGGGGCGGACATACGCCCCATTCAAGAAAGGAAGCGTTCCTATCATGAAGAAGACTTTTGCAGAACATAAGGCCGGCCGCCTTCTGGCCCTGGCCCTCACATTGGCCCTGTGCCTGGCCTTCGCTGCCGTGCCAGCCATGGCCGCCCAGGAGACGGAGCCCGCCGCCCGCGAGGCGATGTCCGCCGCGGACATCTACGAGCAGTCCGTGGACGCCGTGGTAGGCGTGACCACCCGGACCACCACCACCAACTACTGGGGCTACGAGACCCCCGCGGCCGTGGCCGGCACCGGCTTTTTCATCTCCGCCGACGGCTACATCCTCACCAACTACCACGTGGTGGAGAATCCCGAGTCCATCACCATCACCTGCTACGACGGCGACACCTACGACGCGGAGCTGGTTGGCTACGACGCCTCCGACGATATGGCCGTGCTGAAGGTGGACGCCGACGATCTGCCCTATCTGACCCTGGACAGCACCGGCGACCTGCGGGTGGGCGACGACGTGGTGGCCATCGGCAATCCCCTGGGCGAGCTGACCTTCTCCCTGACCCACGGCATGGTAAGCGCCCTGGACCGGGAGGTCACCATGTCCTCCGGCGTGCGCATGACCCTGATCCAGACCGACTGCGCCATCAACAACGGCAACTCCGGCGGCCCGCTGTTCAACATGTACGGCGAGGTAGTGGGCATCACCAACGGCAAGTACACCGGCTCCTCCATCGATAACGTGGGCTTCGCCGTGCCCATCAGCGACATCGCCGCCAGCGTGCAGAGCATCATCGACAAGGGCTACATCGCCAAGCCCTACATCGGCGTCACCATCTCCGATGTGAGCGAGGAGGCCCTGTCCTACGGCCTGCCCAAGGGCGCGTCCGTGAAGGACGTCACGGAGGACGGCCCCGCCGATAAGGCCGGCGTGAAGGTCAACGACATCGTCACCGCCGTCAACGGCAATGAGATCGACGGCCGCCGGGCCCTGTCCAATGCGGTGGGCGCTGCCGCCCCCGGCGAGACCCTGACCCTCACCGTCTACCGCCAGGGCGAGACGCTGGACATCGATGTGACGGTGGAGGAGAAGACCGAGCCCGCCCTGCCCGACCAGGAGGAAGCCCCTGAGCAGGACGAGGAGACCGACAGCCAGGACGACGGCGATCCCCTGGACCCCCAGCAGGACCAGGACGGCAGCCGGGACGATGAGCTGTACGACCTGTTCGACGAGTTCATGCGCCAGTTCGGCGGCCGGGGCGCCTGACCGAATAATACCATAATGCCCGGGGAGGCCGGTCCAGCGGACCGGCCTCCCTTTTGCGCCGCGGGTCCGCCAAATCGTATTGACCGGCGGCGCCATTTTGTGTAATATAGGGGTATAGGAATTTCCAGACATTGTAAATGACTGTTCAAAACCGTAAAGGAGAAGAGACATGAGCGTGAACATCACCGATTTCAAGGGCGTCATCCCGGCGGTCCTGTCCGTCTTTGACGAGAACGAGGCCCTGGATGAAAAGGCAACGCGGGCGTTCATCCGCCACCTGATGAGCTACGACATCGGCGGGCTCTACCTGACCGGCTCCACCGGCGAGGCCTTCCTGCAGGACAGCGACGAGCGGAAAAAGCAGGTGGAGATCGTCATGGACGAGGTGGCCGGAAAGCTGCCCGTGGTGGTCCACGTGGGCGCCATATCCACGAAGGCCTCCATCGATCTGGCGAAGCACGCCAGGAGCATGGGCGCCGCCGGCGTCTCCAGCGTGCCGCCGTTTTACTACAAGTTCTCCGAAGAACAGATCCTGGGCTACTACCGGGACATCGCCGGCGCCACGGACCTGCCTATGATCGTGTACAACATCCCCCTGGCGGGCATGATGACCGTGGGCACCATCCACAAGCTCTCCCAGCTGGAGAACGTGGCCGGCGTCAAGTACACGGGCACGGCCCTCTATGAGGAGACACAGATCAAGGACGCCTGTGGGAAGGATTTTCTGGTCTACGGCGGCTGCGACGAGCTGGGCGCGTCCAACATCGCCATCGGCGTGGACGGCCTGGTGGGGTCCTTCTATAACTGCATCCCGGACCTGTACCTGAAGATCTGGAAGGCCGTGAAGGCCAATGACGCCGCCGAAGCCGCCAGGCTGCAGGTGAAGGCCCTGCACGTCGTCGACTTGGGCGTGGGCACCGGCAGCACGATGGCCTGCCTGAAGCTGTGGCTCCGGGCGGCCGGAGTCCCTGCAGGCTACGCCCGCCGGCCCTTCACCAACTTCTCCGCCGACAAGCGTCAGGCGCTGGTAAAGGCCCTGCTGGACCTGGACGAGCGGGAGCAGATCGGCCTGGACATCGCCGCGAAGATCCGGCAGAACAGCTGAAAAATGGCATAGCAAAAAGCCCTGTACCGGCGGTACAGGGCTTTTTTATCGTCTTACTACATTTCAAGTCTCCGGGGCAGCCGCGGCCACGCCCGCTTTTTTCAGGAAATACGCGCATATCCGGCCGCTGTAGGGCATGAATATCTGTGCCGCCGGGCCCACCAGGAACGCGCATATCACCGTCCCCACCCCCAGCACGCCGCCCAGGGCGAAGCCCGCCAGCGCGAAGCACAGGTCCACGATCACCCGCACGACGCCGAAGGGCTTTTTCAGCTTCTCGCTGATCACCACGGCCACCAAGTCGTTGGGGCCCGTGCCCGCCTCGGAGCGGATGACGATGGTCATGCCGAAGGCCAGGATCACACACCCCAGCGCCAGCATCACCACCCGCGCCCACATGGGCAGGCTCCCGTTGAGCCAGGAGCCCAGCAGAGCCGTGTACACGTCGATGATGGGCCCGCCCAGGGCCATGCACAGCACCGTGCCGATGCGCACCTGGGGCCGGTCCACGAAAAACAGCACGATCATGATGACCAGGCACATCAGCAAATGCGTCCGCCCGTGGGTCATCCCCGCCCACCCGGGCCAGGGGATGGACCGGAACAGGCCCTGGATCAGCACGTTGAAGGGATCGGAGCCCAGATCAGACTGGAGAAACAGCGTCACGCCCAGATGGGCGATGGACAGCCCCACCAGCAGCAGGACCACCCGCACGGCTATCTCGCGCAGGGAACGTTTTTTCATTTTTCGCATCCTCCCGTTCATCTGCCGGCTGTTCAGGAACAGCCCTTCGGCGGGATAGGCTTCATAGGATGATTTTATAAAACTATCCGGCCTTTGTCAATCGCTTTCGCGGCCCGGGGGAGGAACAAGTTTCTGTTGAGCAATCGACAGAAACATGCTATAATATCATGATTATGTGGCGACCCTGGGGCAGGTACCCCTTTAAGGCGCAGGAGGAAACGGCATGGCGAAGAAAAAAAGCAAGGGCACAGCGGCGGCGGTCCTGAACGAAAAATGGAGAGGCCGGCAGACGGCGGTCCTTGCGCTCATCACGGTCCTCGACTTTCTCGTCATGTGTCTGACCACTTCCAGCACGATGAGGGGCCTGGCCCTGGGATTGACGATCCTGACGCTGGGGACCGTATGCCTGGTGTTCGGAAAGCTCCGGGACCGTTTGGGCCTGCCCATGCTCCTGCTGGGTGCCCTGGTGCTGATGGAGGGCATCTCCACCCTGTACGCCGACGCGGGAAAATTCGCCCTGCGGGAGTATCTGTACGTACTGATTGCTTTCTGCACCACGCTGCTGCTTCTCTGCTTCGCGCCCAGCCGGGGGATGAAGCCGGAGCGGTGGATCGGCTCGGTGCTCACGGGCGTATGCGGTCTGTTGAGCCTCGTATGCATAGACATGCTCTCCACCCACCTCATCAGCGGCCCCTTCCTGGGCCTGCTGGACCTGTTCACGCCCGACTATGAGGGAGTGTCCGGCGTAGAGACCGGCGTGCGCATGACGGGCCTGTTCGCCAACGGAAACATATACGCGGGCATAGCGGGCCTGGGTGTGCTGACAGGGCTGGGGCTCATATGCTCGGCGGAGAGCCGCCGGGAACGGGCCGTTCAGACAGTCATCCTGTACATAAACGCTCTGGGCTTCCTGCTGGCCTTCAGCATGGGCGCTACGGCAACTATCGCGATCGCCTTCCTGGTGCTGCTGGCCCTGGAGCGGCGGGAACGGCGCATGTCCCTGCTGGCCCTGATGATGGAGACGCTTGTCCTGGGCGTGCTGGCGGCGGCTGTCATATCCCTGACCGCCCTCAAGGACTGGACCGGATTCCAGCCTGTGCCGATGCTGTGCGCGATCCTGGGCGCGGCGGGGCTGTGTCTGCTGGACAGGTATGCCGGCCAGCCCCTGGCCGAAAAGCTGTCGGGAAGGGAAAAGCTGATCCCGATCATCATCGCGGCGGTGCTGGCCGTGCTGGTCCTGTTCGCCCTGGCCGCCTACAACATCACCGGCGGCGCATCCCTGGACGCAGGCGGTACGCTGCGCCGGGCCGCCTATCCGGCTCCGGGCGGGTATACGCTGGACGTACAGGCGGACGGCGGCCTCACGGTGACCGTCGAGAGCCAGGACCGGCAGGAGACCATGATGCACACCAGCACGGTCCTGTACACCGGCGAGGCGGCGGGCGCCGCCTTCACGGTGCCGGAGGACAGCCTGGTGGTCTACTTCAACTTCTTCGCCCCCGAGGCGGTAAGGGTGGACGCGGTCACCTTTACCGGCGCCAACGGCTCCGGGGACGTGCCCCTGGGATATAAGCTGCTGCCGGGATTCATGGCCAACCGGCTGCAGGGGCTCTGGGCCAACGAGAACGCCATCCAGCGGTTCGTGTTTTTCTCCGACGGTCTGAAGATGTTCCGCAAAAGCCCTATCATCGGCCTGGGCATCGGCGCTTACGAGTCATATATCCGCAGCGTGCAGTCCTTCCTCTATGACACGAAGCACGCGCATAACCACTATATCCAGACGCTGGTGGAGACAGGCGCCGTGGGTCTTGTCCTGTTCGTCGGCCTGCTGGCGGGCTCCGCTGTCTGCATCTGGCACGCCAGGAAGAAAAATGCCCACCCCATGGTCCCGGCCCTGGGGGCGGCGCTGGTGTTCATGGCGGGGCACGCCGCGGTGGAGGTCGTGTTCTCCTACCGGGCCTATATGCCCATCGCCTACGGCATGTTCGCCCTCATCTCCCTGTGCTGTTCTGACGCGCTGCCAAAGCCCATACCCGGAAAGAGGACGCGTACAGTCTCTCTCGCTGTATTCAGCGGCTGGACGGGCATATTCGCCCTGCTGCTGTTTGGAAACATCTACGCCGCCGTCATCGTCGCCCGGCCCTCGCCCACCTTTGACGACGTGGAAAGGGCCATCGCCATCGACCGGTTCGAGTGGGCCGATTACGCCCTGAGCTACCTGGACAGCGCCCCTGATATGGCCCAGGAGGAGCCCTCGCTCCTCGACCAGGCGGATAAATATGCCCAGCGCCTGAGCACGAAGATGTCCAACACGGCCCATTACTACCTGGCAGAATACTACTTCCGCACCGGCCGGCCGGAGACGGCCATCGATATGCTGGAGACATATGTGGATAACGTGTCCGCGGACGAGAACGCGTGGAACAGCGCCTTCGCCCTTCTCCAGACCTACGCCCAGGACGAGCCGCTGTACCGGGACGGCGTCCGCCGGCTGGTGGAAAAGCTGGCGGCCTGGAACGAGGAGAACATGGCGGACATCGGCGTGACCGAGAGCACCGCCGCCTTTATCGTCAGTATGCTGGGAGAATAAGAGACCGGGCCCATGATCAGAGAGAATCAAAAAACACTCAATCATCTGCATGTGCTCAGCGACGGCGCGGTTCTGTTTCTCGCCTTTCCCGCGGCATTCTGGATACGGTTCCACGTATTTCAGGGCGACATCAGCATGCCGCTGAGGAACTATATCCTCATGGGCGTGATCTACACGGCGGCGCAGCTTTTCACTTACGCCGCCTTTGGCCTGTACCAGAGCTTCCGGGCCAAGCGGCTGCGGGTAGAACTGGTCCGACTGTGGGAGGCCACGCTCCTGGACACGGTGATCCTGCAGAGCATGCTGTTCATGAGCTGGGGCGTCCACTACTCCCGGGGTCTGCTCCTTATCGCCTTCGCCCTGAGCGTGGGCGTGCTGAGCGCAAAGCGCATCATCCTGCGCCGGGCCCTGCGCCGATACCGGCTGGCGGGCCACAACCTGAAGCATGTGCTGCTCCTGGGCTCCGGGGCGCTGGCAGAGAAGTATCTGCACGAGATAGAGAGCGACCGCGCCCTGGGATACGACGCCATCGGATATGTGTCCGACAGCGAGGGGCTCGGCCGGCTCCGCTGGCTGGGCGGCTTTGAAAAGCTGGAGGATCTGCTGGAAAAGACCCTGCCAGACGAGGTGGTGGCGGCGCTGGAGCCGGAGGACGTGCCCAGAACGCCCCGTATCATCGCGGCCTGCGACAGCGTCGGGGTGCGCCTGTCCATCATCCCCTTCTTCGCCGGCTACGTGCCCTCCACGCCCCAGCTGGACGACCTGAACGGCATCCCCCTCATGAACATCCGCCATGTCCCTCTGGACAACTGGACCAACGCCTTTTTGAAGCGTGCCATGGATATCGTGGTCTCGGCGCTGGCACTCATCGTGCTCAGTCCGGTGATGGCCCTGTGCGCCATTGGCGTGAAGCTGTCCTCCCCCGGCCCGGTCATCTTCCGCCAGGAGCGGGTGGGCCAGGGCCAGGAGCTTTTCTGGATGTACAAGTTCCGCTCCATGCGGGTGAACAGCCAGGAGACCACCGCCTGGAGCACCCGGGAGGACGACCGGCGGACCCGGTTCGGCGCCTTTATGCGCAAGTGTTCGCTGGATGAGCTGCCCCAGCTTTGGAACGTGCTGAAGGGGGACATGAGTCTGGTGGGCCCCCGGCCGGAACTCCCCTATTTCGTAGAGCAGTTCCGGGACGAGGTGCCCCTGTACATGGTCAAGCACCAGGTCCGCCCCGGCATCACCGGCTGGGCCCAGGTCCACGACCTGCGGGGCGATACCTCCATCCAGGCCCGCGTGGACCACGACATCTATTACATCGAGCACTGGAGCTTCTGGTTCGACGTGCAGATCCTGCTGACGACCCTGTTCGGCGGGAAGTTCATCAACAAGGAAGAACTTTCGAGAGAGAAGGTGGAACGGTGAAGCAGGCCTGCAGCGTGCTCTTCACAGCCTCCACCTTTTCCCATATCCGCCGGTTCCATCTGCCCTACCTGCGCTGGTTCCAAGAGCAGGGCTGGCAGGTGGACGCGGCCTGCGGCGGGACGCCCTGCGACATCCCCGGGGCGGACCGGATCATCCCCCTCCCCTTTCAAAAAAAGATGACCGCCCCGGCCAACCTTCGGGCGGCGGCCATGCTGCGCCGGGAGATAGAGGCGCGCCGCTACGACCTCATCTCTACCCACACCTCCCTGGCGGCCTTCTTCACGAGGCTGGCCGTCAAGGGCATGAGGGACCGGCCAAAGCTCATAAACACCGTCCACGGATACCTCTTCGACGATGATACCCCCGCCATGAAGCGGGCGGTGCTGCTGGGGGCGGAAAAGCTCACCGCAAAGCAGACCGACCTGCTGCTGACCATGAACGGCTATGACTACGACCTGGCCCGGGAAAAGCGCCTGGGCGGGCGGGTGTCCTGCATCCCCGGCATGGGGGTGGACTTCCCCCGTCTGGACGGGGCGGGGCATGATGCCGGTCCCCGGCAGCGGCAGGCGTACGGCATACCCGGCGACGCCTTTCTGCTGGTCTACGGGGCGGAGTTTTCCCGGCGGAAGAGCCAGGAGGTGCTCATAGAGGCCATGGCGTCCCTGCCGGAAAAAGCGGTGCTGGCCCTGCCCGGCGAGGGAAGCACGCTCGGCGAATGCAAGGCCCTGGCCGCCCGGCTGGGTCTGGGCAGGCGGGTCATCTTCCCCGGCGAGGCGGAGGACATGGCAGCCTGGTACGCCGCGGCGGACGCCGCCGTGTCCGCCAGCCGCAGCGAGGGTCTGCCCTTCAACGTGATGGAGGCCATGCACATGGGCCTGCCTGTGGCAGCCAGCGCCGTGAAGGGCCACGAAGATCTTATCCGGGACGGGGAGAGCGGGCTTCTCTACCCCTACGGCGACAGGGCCGCCCTGGCCGCCGCCGTAAAGCGGCTCATGGACGATCCGGCGCTGTGCCGCTCCCTGGGCCAGGCCGCCCGGGAGACGGCCGCCGCCTATTCCCTGGAGCGGGTGTTCCCCCTGGTGACAGCGGAGCTGGAGACGCTGATGTAAGGCCAGACAGCATAAGAGAGACAGAGCAAAACGCTCTGTCTCTTTCCTTTTGCTCCCGCTCAGGCGCCGTACATCTTTTTGTAATAGCTCCGGTAGGCCCCGGAGGTGACGTGCTCCACCCATGCGCCGTTGTCCAGGTACCACCGGATGGTCTCTTCCATCCCCCGCTCGAAGGTGTAGGCAGGCACCCACCCCAGCTCGCTGGTGATCTTTCCGTTATCGATGGCGTAGCGCCGGTCGTGCCCCGGCCGGTCGGCCACATGGGCGATGAGGCTCTCCGGCTTGTCCAGCCTGTCCAGTATCAGCCGCACGATGTCCAGGTTGGCCCTCTCATTGTTCCCGCCGATGTTGTATACCTCGCCCGCGCGGCCTTTATCCAGCACCGCACATATGGCCGCGCAGTGGTCCTTCACGTGCAGCCAGTCCCGGATCTGCATCCCGTCCCCGTATACCGGCAGGGACTTGTCGTCCAGGGCGTTGTGGATCATCAGGGGTATCAGCTTCTCCGGGAACTGACGGGGGCCGTAGTTGTTGGAGCAGCGCGTTATGTTAACTGGAAGACCATAGGTGCTGCCGTAGGCCCGCACAACCATATCCGCCCCCGCCTTGGAGGCCGAGTAGGGGCTGTTGGGGGAAAGGGGCGTGGTCTCCGTGAACATCCCCGTCTTCCCCAGGGCGCCGTACACCTCGTCCGTAGACACCTGCAGGTACCGCACGCCGGGCTTATACTCTCGCGAATACTTGTCCTCCGGGGCCAGCTTCCAGTGGTCCTTGGCCGCGTCCAGCAGCGCCTGGGTCCCCACCACGTTGGTGGTCAGAAACACCTCCGGCTCCGTGATGCTCCTATCCACGTGGCTCTCCGCCGCGAAGTGGACCACCGTGTCGAAGTCATAGGTATCGAAGAGCTCTTTGACCGCCTTCCGGTCCCGTATGTCCCCCCGGATGAAGACATACCGGGGGTCATTCTCTATCCCCGCCAGGTTCTCCAGGTTCCCGGCGTAGGTCAGCAGATCAAAGTTCACCAGCTTCTGGATGTCGTCTCTCGTCCCCAGCACATAGTGGATGAAGTTGGACCCGATGAATCCCGCTCCGCCGGTGACCAGCACGTTTTTCATAGGCCGTCGCCCTCCGCGATCTCCTTCAGATACTGCCCGTAGGCCGTCTGCATCAGCGGCTCCGCCAGGCGCAGAAGCTGCGTCCGGTCGATGAACCCCCGCCGGTAGGCGATCTCCTCGATGCAGGACACGTACAGGCCCTGCCGCTTCTGGATGATGTTCACGAACTGGGCCGCCTCCTGCAGGCCGTCGTATGTACCCGTGTCCAGCCAGGCCATGCCCCGGAAGAACTTCACCACGTGAAGCTGGCCCCGCCGCAGGTATTCCTGGTTCACCGCCGTGATCTCCAGCTCCCCCCGGGCGGAGGGCTTTATGGCCTTGGCGATGTCCACCGCCTGCCCGTCGTAGAAATACAGCCCCGGCACGGCGTATTTTGACCTTGGCTTCTGAGGCTTCTCCTCCAGGGACAGCACCCTTCCGTCCCTGTCGAACTCCACCACGCCGAAGTCGGACGGATCGTGTACCGGATAGCCGAACACCACCGCCCCCTCCTTCACGTCCATGGCCTTGTGCAGGAAGGAGGAAAAGCCGCTGCCGTAGAAGATATTGTCCCCCAGTATCAGCGCCACCCTGTCCCCGGCGATGAACTGCTCGCCGATGATGAGCGCCTCCGGCAGGCCGTTGGGATGCTCCTGCACGGCGTAGGAGAACGCCATGCCCAGCTGGCTGCCGTCCCCCAGTATCTCCCGGAACACCGGGATGTCCTGGGGCGTGGAGATGATGAGCACCTCCCGTATCCCCGCCAGCATGAGGGTGGACAGGGGATAGTAGATCATGGGCTTGTCATAGACGGCCAGGGCCTGCTTCGACACGCCCTTGGTGATGGGATAAAGCCTCGTGCCGTTCCCGCCGGCCAGGATGATGCCTTTCATATCCTCTCCCCCTTTTCTCTCTGTATAATGCGGTATCAACTTGGATTATACCACACACATCGTGCGGCTGACAAGTATGGCCGTCAGTCCCGGGCCGGGCCGCCTCCCTTCCGCCGGCGGCGGTACTCCGTGGGGCTCACGCCCTCCGCCCGGCGGAAGCACTGGGAGAAGTAGCTGGGCGAGGAAAACCCCAGGACCTGGGCGATGTGGGATAGGCTATGGTCCGTCTCCGCCAGCAGAAAGCGGCTCTCCCGGATGCGCCGGGCGGTGAGGTAGCGGATAGGGGATACGCCGTATTCCTTTTGGAAGGCGTGGGCCAGGTAATACTTGTTGAGGTGGGCCACGGCGGCCAGCCCGTCCAGGGTGATGCTCTCCTTGAAGTGGCTGTCGATGTACCGGCGCACCAGGCTGCACTCCCGCCCGGCCTTCTGCTCCCGGGGCGCCGGCCGGAGGATGGAGCCCCGGTGCCGGACCAGCAGGAGCAGCAGGATATGCAAAAGGTCCTGGCAAATGTCCTGATAGCCGCTCCGGCCCCGCTGGGCCTCCTGCAGCAGCATGTCCAGGCACTGGGCCACCTGCCGCTGGTGATAAAACCCGTGTACCAGGGCAAAGCCGTCGGCGCCGGCCAGGGTCTCCAGCCCGTCCACGCCCAGCACCACGTATTCCAGCGGATCGCCGGGGCCGCTGACCTCCGTGTGGGGCACGGCGCCGCTGACGGCCATCAGGTCCCCGGCCGCCAGGGGGTGGGGCACCTGGCCGATCTGCATGTCCCCGCTGCCGCCGGTGACGAAAAACAGCTCCGCGCAGGTGTGGGTGTGCTCGGCGCTGGCCCACTCGGCGCTGTACTGGGCGCTGGTCACGTATAATAGCCGCGCGCTGTCCAGCGCCGGGACCCCCTCGCCCCGGTCAAGTACGTATTGCTGTGTGCTCATAGAACGCCCCCCGGATGTACATGGCAAGTTATGGACTTTATCTAAACAAAAAATTTTAGTATGTGCGTGATTTTTGCAAATTATCTAAAAACAACAATATCTATAAAAAGTTAAACAATATTTTGATTGTTTTGTCAAGTGAAAAGTGTATACTGGATGTAAAGGATGAGGCAAAAGCCTCAAAAATAAGCGGCGACTCAAATACTTATTAGGAGGGTATATCCATGAAGAAGCTTCTCAGCGTGATCCTCGTGGTGGTCATGGTCCTGTCTCTGGGCGCCTTCGCCCTGGCGGACGACCCCGTGGAGATCAATTTCTGGTCCATGTGGAACGAGGGCGAGCCCCAGGCCACCGTCATCGCCGAGGCCGCCGAGGCCTATGAGGCCAAGAGCGGCGTGCATGTGAACATCGAGTGGAAGGGCCGGGACATCAACACCCTGCTCACCGCCTCCCTGGGCGCGGGCGACGCCATCGACATCTTCGAGGACGACTTCAACCGCATCGGCCAGGTCTACACCGAGTGGACCTATGACCTGACCGACATGGCCGAGGCCGCCGGCTATGAGGG
>CANRMG010000022.1 GCA_947631675.1 uncultured Oscillospiraceae bacterium | reverse complement strand
TGTTGATCGGCATCCTGTCCATCCGGGGCGTCATCCTGCAGAGCGCGCTCATGGGCGGCGGCAATCTGTGCGGGAGCCTGTCCAACGGCATCGGGACCGTGGCGCAGCTGCTGCTGTCGTTCTCCGCCATGAAGCCATATTTTGACAAGATCACCGTCCGCGCCGACGACGCGCGGGAGGGCGAAAGCGGCGGACTTCCCGCGCTCAGCAACGCCATCACCGTGAAGGACCTGACCTTCCGATATGACGGGAAGCCCGTCCTCAGCGACCTGTCCCTCACCTTCAAAAAGGGCGGCAAGTACGCCCTGACCGGCCCCTCCGGGTGCGGCAAGTCCACACTTTTGAAGCTCCTGCTGGGCTGGCTGCCGGATTACAGCGGCACCATCCGCTTCGACGGCACGGACGCCCACGACTTCACGCCGGAGCAGCTTCAGGAGCAGATGAGCTACATTGAGCAGAACGTGTTCCTGTTCAACTCCACCATCCGGGACAACATCACCCTGGGCGAGGACTTTTCCGACGCGCAGATGGAAAAGGCCCTGCGGGACAGCGCCCTCGCGGGGGACCTGGCCGCCATGCCGGAGGGGCTGGACACCCCGGTGGGCGAGGACGGCAGCAGCCTCTCCGGCGGACAGAAGCAGCGTGTGGCCATCGCCCGGGCGCTGATCCATGACCGCTCCATCCTCCTGGTGGACGAGGGCACCAGCGCCCTGGACCAGAAAAACGCGGGGCTGGTGGAGGAGAGCCTGCTGGCCAACCAGGAGCTGACGCTGATCCTGGTCAGTCACCACCTTTCCCCGGAGAGAAAAGCCCAGTTTACGAACGTGTACAGTTTAGAGCCGGTGACAGCCTGCCGACAGATAGCATGAGTTCTGAATGAGAGCTGTTGCGCGGGGCTTTCAGGTGGACTATATGTTCCCTTCGGAAAAAAATAATGGCTTTTGTCATATTTCCCGTTGCAGGGCGGCGGGAAAGATGATAGAATACCTGTAACCTAAGAAGGGAGCGTGATGATCGCTTGATCAGATTGATCATGGGTCTCAAAGGGACCGGCAAGACAAAGCAGCTGGTGGAATTGGTGCGCAAGGCGGTGGATGAGGAGCACGGCGACGTGATCTGCATCGAGAAGGACAAGGTCCTTACATACGACATCCCCTATCAGGCGCGGCTCGTCCACGCCTCCCAGTATGGGATCAACTCCATCGACCTGATGCGGGGCTTCATCAGCGGCCTGGCCGCCGGGAACTTCGATATAACCCATGTGTTCATAGACAACCTCTTTAAGATCATCCGGCCGGCCTCCGAGGAGCAGTTCGCCGGGTTCCTGTCCTGGCTGGACGGCTTCGGCCAGTCGGAGAGCATCACCTTCACGGTGACCGTCTCCGCCGACCCCGCCACCTTTGGCCCGGAGATCACCAAGTACCTGAAGCAGGACTGAGGTCATACAATAGAACAGCGGCGTCCGGCCCTGGTCGGACGCCGCGTTGACTTTTCAGGCCGGATAATATATCCTTATAAAAACGGTCAGAGAGAAGGGGAACAATCATGGCGAATCTGACCCGCAGCGCCATCAAGGCGGCGCTCATAAAGCTGCTGGACGAGCGGCCCTTGGCCCAGATCACGGTGAAGGACATCGTCTCGGTATGCGGCATCAACCGCAACACGTTTTACTACCACTATCAGGGCATCCCGGAGCTCATCGCGGAGATCGTGAACGACGACGCGGAAGCCCTTATCAAAAGCTACCCAACACTGGAGAGCCTGGAGGACTGCCTGGAGGCGGTCATCCGGGCGGCCATGAGCAAGAAGCGGGCCATCCAGCATATCTACAACTCTGCCAGCCGGGATGTGTACGAGCGGTACCTGTGGGACACCTGCGGCCGCGTGGTGGGTCTGTATCTGGACACGATATTGGACGGCCGGAAACTCCCGGGCGACGACTGGAAGATCATCTACCGGTATTATACCTGCGTCGCCTTCGGGTGCATCTCCTGGTGGCTCGACACGAAGATGACGGAGGACGTGCTGTCCAATATCCACCGCATCACCGAACTGCGGCAGGGCTCCCTGGAGGAGATGATCGCCCGGTCACTCGGCGAAGAGCAGACAGAGGATTAGACAAAATGAGACGCGTGCCCAAAAAATGGGCACGCGTCTCATTTTGACCGTGTGAAAGGAGCCGGCCCGGTGTTATTCTCCTGAAAAAGGGATAAGGAGAGAGCACTATGGACGTTTCCACCACGATGAAAAAGCTGGGCCTGGAACAGGCGATCAAGTACCTCTACAAGGACCCGGAAAAGAACGCATGTCACATTATGGACTGGGCGGACAGGTTCGCGGGGGAGGAGTTCGGCCCCCAGCGGGCGGTCATCCGGGCCATCATTGAGGACCCATCGAACCCCTACCACGGCTTTGTCATGCACATGATAAAGGACGTGGACCGGGAGGTGCTCACGGCGGTGGCTGTGAACTTCTTCGTGAACGCCAGCCTGATCGGCTGGCCGAAGCAGGAGGAGCTGCGGAGAAGGTATAACTGCAACATCCCCTGGGCCATATTGCTGGACCCCACTTCCGCCTGTAACCTGCACTGCACCGGCTGCTGGGCGGCGGAGTATGGCAACAAGCTGAACCTGACCTATGAGGAGATCGACGACATCATCCGCCAGGGCAAAGACATAGGGGTGTATTTCTACATATACACCGGCGGCGAGCCCATGGTCCGCAAAGATGACCTCATCCGCCTGTGTGAAAAGCACGACGACTGTGTATTTCTCGCCTTCACCAACGGCACCCTCATCGACGAGGCCTTCGCCGACGAGATGCTCAGGGTCAAAAACTTCGTCCCGGCAATCTCCCTGGAGGGGTTCGAGGACGCCACCGACGGCCGCCGGGGCCAGGGGGTCTATCAGAAGGCTAGGGCCGCCATGGACCTGCTGCACCGGAAAAAGCTGCTGTACGGTATCTCTTCCTGCTACACCAGCGCCAACTACGACTCCATCACCTCGGAGGCCTATTACGACAGTCTCATCGACATGGGGGCGTACTTCATCTGGTACTTCCATTATATGCCCGTGGGCAACGACGCCTCCCCGGAGCTTCTGCCCACGCCGGAGCAGCGGGAGACGGTCTATCGCCGCATCCGGGATTACCGGACAAGAAAACCCCTGTTCGCCATGGACTTCCAGAACGACGCGGAGTTCGTGGGCGGGTGCATCGCCGGCGGCCGCCGGTATCTGCACATCAACGCCAACGGGGACGTGGATCCCTGCGTGTTCGTCCACTACTCCGACGGCAATATCCGGGAAAAGAGCCTGCTGGACATCCTGCGGGGGCCGCTGTTCATGGCCTACCACGACTGTCAGCCCTTCAACGAGAACATGCTCCGGCCCTGTCCCATGCTGGAGAATCCCCGGATGCTGCGGGCCATGGTGGACGCCACCGGAGCCAAGAGTACCGATATGCAGTCCCCGGAGAGCGCGGAGCACCTGTGCGCCAAATGCGACGCCTACGCCCAGGCGTGGACGCCGGAGGCTGAAAAGCTCTGGCGGGAGCGGAGGGAACACAAGAGCGGGAACTGAGCCATAACATCATAATATCACAGCCGACCGGGCTTTTCTCCCGGCCGGCTGTCTGTGCTTTCCAGAGCGCCGGGCAATTCACCCCTTGCGGCGGCGGAAAAACAGTTATATGATGAAATAAGGGAGGGATAAAACATGGGACCGAAGAAGGGCAGACGCAAAGCGTTCAAAAGGGCCAAAGATGCGTTCCGTCAAAAGCGGGCGGTGGCCATAGTATACCTCACGCTGCGGGCGCTGGTCATCCTCACCATGATCCGGCAGTTTTTCAACGGCGACTATGAAAATGTGTTCCTGTGCGTGCTGACGCTGGTGCTGTTCATGCTGCCGACGTTCATCGAACATCGGCTGCGCATCGACTTCCCCGACACCATGGAGATCGTCATCCTGCTGTTCATCTTCTCCGCGGAGATACTGGGAGAGATACGCTCCTACTATACCGCCTTTCCCGGCTGGGACACGGTCATGCACACCCTGAATGGTTTTCTCTGTGCGGCGGTGGGTTTCTCCCTGGTGGATATGCTGGACCGCAACGAGCGGTTTTCCCTGTCCCTGTCGCCGGTATTCCTGGCCATCGTGGCCTTCTGCTTCTCCATGACAATCGGGGTGCTGTGGGAATTTTTCGAGGCCGGTATGGACACGTTCTTCCTGAAGGATATGCAGAAGGACGCCGTTTTGAACACCATCTCCACCGTAGCGCTGGACCCCACCGGCGGCAACACGCCGGTCATCATCCGAAACATCGAGGACGTGATCGTGGTGGCCGGCGGCCAGCAGATACCACTTGGCCTGGGAGGGTATCTGGATGTGGGCGTCCGGGACACCATGAAGGACCTGTTCGTGAACTTCATCGGCGCGGCGGTATTCTCCTTCATCGGCTATTTCTACCTGATCGGCCGAGGCAAAGGCCGCTTTGCCCGCCGCTTCATCCCCCAGGTGCTGGAGGATGAGCGGGAGCTGCCGCCCCAAGACCAGCGCTGACGCGCTCATCAGGATAAAACAGCGGCATGGCCCCAGGCCATGCCGCCGTTTATTATATCTTTTACAGGGCTTTGCACAGGCTGTCGTGGGCCTGGATGAGCCCCTGGCAGAAGGCGTCGGCGTCCTCCTTCGTGGTAAAGCGGCTGAGGGAGACACGGATGGCGCCGTCGATGACCTTCGCCGGCAGGCCCATGGCTTCCAGCACATGGCTGCGGGCGCCCCGCTTGCAGGCCGAGCCCTTGGACACGCATATGCCCATGGCGTCCAAGTAATTTAAGAGCACCTCGCTGCGGTAGCCGGGCAGGCTGAGGCACAGGATGTGGGGCGCGCCGCCGCCGATGACGAGCATGTCCGGCAACGAGGGGGAGAGATCGTCGATGATACCCTGCCGCAGGGCGGCCATGCGGGCAGGGGCGTCCCTATCCGCTCTCGCGGCCTTCGCCGCGGCGGCGAGAGCACATATGCCGGGCATGTTCTCTGTGCCGGAGCGGCGCCCTTCTTCCTGGCCGCCGCCAAGGACCAGCGGCGGCAGGCGCAGGCCGCTGCGGACATACTGGGCGCCGATGCCTTTGGGCGCGCCGATCTTGTGGCCGGAGAGGGTGACGACGTCCGCCCCCAGGCTCTTGACAGTGAAGGGCATTTTCATATATGCTTGTATGGCGTCCGTGTGCAGGAGCGCACCGCTGCCCGCGGCCTTGATGGCCCGGGCTACGGCGGGGATGTCCGTCACCGCGCCGGTCTCGTTGTTGACGAGCATCAGACTCACCAGCACCGTGTCGGGGCGCAATGCGGCAGCCACGGCCTCAGCGCGCACGGCCCCGTCGGGACCGGGGGCCAGGCGGGTCACCTCCCAGCCCTGGGCTTCCATATAGTCCAGGCTCTTTCGCACCGCGTCGTGCTCCGTAAGGGAGCTTATGATGTGCTTTCCCTTGTGGCGCTGGGCATAGCATGCCCCGCGGATGGCCCAGTTGTCCCCCTCGGAGCCGCCGGAGGTGAAGGTCACCTCCCCAGGCTGAGCGCCCAGGGTATCTGCCACCGTTTGGCGTGCGTCGGCAAGCATCTGCCGGGCCTCCCGGCCGGGGCCGTGGGTGGAGCTGGGGTTGCCGAAGGAGGCGGTCATGGCCTCCAGTGCGGCCTGGGCCGCCTCAGGGCATACCGGGGTGGTGGCGGCGTTATCAAGATATATCATATCATCACCGTATACGTAAAAAATCGACGCTGACAGTATATATCGGGAAGGAAGAAAAGGCAAGAGATGAAGTACGCCGTGTATACCTTGGGCTGCAAGGTGAACCAATATGAGACCCAGGCCATAGAGGCCATGCTCCGGGAGCGGGGCTTTGAGCCCGTGGATGCCGGGGCAGATGTGGTCGTGGTGAACACCTGCGCCGTCACGGCGGAGAGCGGGCGCAAGTCCCGCCAGGCCATCCGGCGGCTCCAGGGCAAAAATCCAGGGGCCCTGACGGCGGTGTGCGGCTGCTTTTCCCAGCTGGAGCCGGAGGAGGTCTCCGCCCTGGGGGCGGACATCCTGTTCGGCAGCGGGGACAAGCACGCTTTCGTGGACGCCATCATGAAGGCGCTGCCTGCGCGGAACGTGGACGATCCCTTCAAACGCCGCGTCTTTGAGCCCCTGCCCGCCGGGGCGGTGTCCGGCCGGACCCGGGCCATGCTGAAGATAGAGGACGGGTGCGACAATTTCTGCACCTACTGCGTGATCCCCTATACCCGGGGCCGGGTCCGGTCCCTGCCGCCGGAAGAGTGCGCCGCGGCGGCCAAGAACCTGGCCGCTCAGGGGTTCCGGGAGATCGTGGTCACGGGCATCGAGATCGCCTCCTACGGCAAGGACCTGCCGGGAAAGCCGGGCCTGGCCGACGCCATAGAGGCCGTGGCTCAGGCCGCGCCCGGTGTGCGCGTCCGGCTGGGGTCATTGGAGCCCACCGTGGTGACGGAGGAGTTCTGTCGGCGCCTGGCCGCGTTGGGAAACGTATGTCCCCACTTTCACTTGTCCCTCCAGTCCGGCTGCGACGATACCTTAAAGCGCATGAATCGGAAGTACGATACCGCCGCCTTTTACGGGGTGTGTGAGCGGCTGCGGCGCTACTTCCCCCACTGCGGCCTGACGGCGGACCTCATCTGCGGCTTCCCGGGGGAGAGCGAGGCGGACTTTATGGCGACGCTGGCCTTTATCGAAAAGTGCGGCTTCCTCTTCGTCCACGCCTTTCCCTATTCCATACGTCCCGGGACGAAGGCCGCGGCTATGCCGGACCAGTGGGGCCGGGGGGCGAAGGAAGAGCGCGTCCGGCAGGCGGGGGAGGTCATCGCCCGCATGCGGCGGGACTATCTTCAAAGCTGGGTGGGCCACACCGTGTCGGTGCTCTTTGAGAACGCCCACATGGGTCACAGCGGCCAGTACTGCCCGGTGCAGGTGGACGAGGCCGCGGAGCGGGGCAGCGTGCGGGACGTGCTGGTGACTGGCACAGACGGGGAGAGCCTCTTCGGCCGGCTCACAGACAGTTGATTTTTGTAAAGTAAGTGATATAATATCATCTGCTTTTAAGGAGTTATATCGTATAGCGGAGGAACGACGATGAATAGGGAAGAAGTTTTCAACTTTGCGGCGGGGCCGTCGGTACTGCCCCAGAAGGCCCTGGAGCGGGCGGCAGCGGAGATGCTAAACTATAACGGCAGCGGTATGTCCGTCATGGAGATGAGCCATCGCAGCGCCTTTTTCAAGGAGATATTCGACAGCACCAAGGCCAAGCTCAAAAAGGCCCTGAACGTGCCCGACACCCACGAGATCCTGTTCCTGCAGGGCGGCGCGTCGCTGCAATTCTCCATGGTGCCCATGAACCTGATGGAGGGGGCCTCCGCGGATTACGCCGTCACAGGCAACTTCTCCAACATCGCTGCGAAGGAAGCGCAGAAGTACGGCGAGGTCCATATCGCCGGCTCCTCCCAGGACGGGGATTTCTCCTACATCCCCCAGCAGAGCCAGCTCTTCCTCAGCGAGAACGCCAAGTATTTTTACTACTGCTCCAACAACACCATCTACGGCACCGCCTGGAACTACGTACCCGAGACGAACGCGCCGCTGGTATGCGACATGAGCTCGGAGATCCTGTCCCGGCCGGTGGACGTGTCCAGGTACGGCCTCATCCTGGCGGGCGCCCAGAAGAACATGGCCCCTGCGGGCGTCACCGTGGTCATCATCGACAAGGCCCTGGCGGGCCGGGAGGTCCCCTATACGCCCCTGATGATGAGCTACAAGACCATGATCGAGAAGGACAGCATGTACAACACCCCGCCCTGCTGGTGCATCTATATGCTGGGGCTGGTGCTGGACTGGCTGGAGGAGCAGGGCGGCGTGGCTGGCATGGAGGCCATCAAGCACGAGAAGGCAAAGATCATCTACGACATCCTGGACGAGAGTTCCTTCTATAAGCCCCACGCCCGGACCGACAGCCGCAGCGACATGAACGTGACCTTCCGCACGGGCGATCCTGACTTGGACGCCAAGTTCGCCAAGGAGGCCCAGGCCCACGGCCTTATGAACCTGAAGGGCCACCGGAGCGTGGGCGGCCTGCGGGCGTCCATCTACAACGCCCAGCCCATGGAGGGCGTGCTGGCCCTGGCGGAATTTATGAAGAAGTTCGAGGTAGAGAACCATGTATGAGATCAAGACTATGAACAACATCGCCCGGCAGGGACTGAATATCCTCTCCGCCAAGGGCATGATGATCAATAACGACGCGGATGACCCTGACGGGCTGCTGATCCGCTCCGCCAAGCTGCACGATATGGAGTTTGGCGATAAGCTCCTGGCCATCGCCCGGGCGGGCGTGGGCACGGACAACGTGCCTGTGGAGCGCTGCACGGAAAAGGGCATCGTAGTATTCAACACCGCCGGGGCCAACGCCCAGGCGGTGGTGGAGCTGGCGGTGTGCTCGCTGGTGCTGGCCTCCCGGGACCTGATGGAGGGGGCCATATGGGCCAAGTCCCTGGCCGGCCGGGACGACGTGGAGGCCGCCGTGGAGGCGGGGAAGAAGGCCTTCGTGGGGCCGGAGATCCGGGGCAAGACCCTGGGCGTCATCGGCCTGGGGGCCATCGGCGCCCGCATCGCCAAGACGGCCATCAACCTTGGCATGGAGGTCATGGGCTACGACCCGTACCTGTCCGTGGAGGCTGCTTGGCACATCCACTCCGACGTGCGCCAGGCCGAAGACCTGGCCAGCCTCTATAGGGCCTGCGACTATGTGCTCATCCAGATCCACCACAATGAAAAGACCCACCACACTCTGAACGCCGAGGCCTTTGCCCAGATGAAGGACGGGGTGCGCGTCATCAACCTGGCCCGGGGCGGCCTGGTGGACGACGACGCCATGCTGGCGGCCCTGGCCAGCGGCAAGGTGGCCCGGTACGTCACCGACTTCCCCAGCAGCAAGCTGGTGGGGAAGAAGGGCGTGGTGGCCTTCCCGCACCTGGGCGCCTCTACGCCCGAGAGCGAGGAGAAGTGCGCTGTCATGGCCGCTCAGGAGCTGGTAGACTATATCCTGAACGGCAACATCCGCAACGCCGTCAATATGCCCCAGCTGACCCTGGAACGGGCGGGCGTGGCCAGACTGTGCGCCATCCACGACAATGTTCCCCGTATGCTCAACAGCTTCCTGGACATCATCGGCAGCGAGAACATCAACGTGGAGCATATGCAAAACCGCGCCCGGGGCGAGGTGGCCTACACGGTCATCGACTTGGACAGTCCCATCGGCCCGGCGCTCTTGGAGCGCATCCAGAAGGTTCCCCATGTGCGCCGTGTGCGGGTGCTGTGACCGTTCCATAAGAGGAAGGATACATACAGGGACCGGAGTTTTCTCCGGTCCCTTATTTTGTGGTCGAAAGGAAGAAAATTGCAGAAAAAACGCTACAATTTACATTTTAGCAACAAAAATCTCAAAAATTACTTGCGTACGACTTCCATTCGTGGTATAATTATACCATCTATGTTGGCAACGTACATCCATGCGCGCAAAAGATGGAGGAAAAAGATGGCAGTTTTAAAGCGAACGCTTGCTTTTTTGCTTGTCTTGACGATAATTTTATCTCTCGGGGAAGGGCTGGTCTTTGCCAGCGAGGGTCCCGGTGAGGAGGCGCCTCCCATTTCGGAGGAGACGGCCCCCATGGAGCCCCCTGTCCCGGAGGAGAGCGCGCCTGAGCCCGAGACCACGGAGGAGCCTGTGACGCCCCCGGAGGCGGAGACGACCCCCGAGCCTGTGGATACCCCCGCGCCAGAGATCACCCCGGAGCCCTTTGAGACGCCGGCGCCGGAGATCACCCCGGACCCGGCGCTGCCCCCTGAGCCGGAGACGACCCCAGACCCGGACGCCAGCCCCGAGCCCTCTGACGAGCCCATGGCCGCCTCTGTGAAGGAGTGGGCCTGGGTGGAGCCGGGCAATACCGTGGCGGCCATCCTGGACGGCGGCCGGAGCCTGCTCACCGGCGGAAATCACTATTATACGGAAAACGGCTGCCTGTGGCTGAACGGGAGCGTTCTGGCCAATGTCTATGCCGAGAACATGAACCTGGCCGACGGGTGGCTCTATTACACCACCAACGATACGGTCTACCGCATGAGCCCCAGCGGCGGCGGGACGGAGACAGTCTATGCCACCGGTCTGGGCCACATCGTGGAGATGTATGTCATGGGCCAGGAGCTGCGTATGCTCATCGACGGCAATGTCTGGTCCTATGATATGACCGACGGCCTGATGGAGGACGTGCCCGATCCCTGCAGCGTGATGGGCCTGATCCCCACCCCGTACGGCAACGTGTATCTTTGCGGAACGGTATTCCACTATGACCTGTGGGCGGGGGAGAGCCTTCTTCTGTCCAACGTGCAGTTCGCCTATCCCGACGGGTCCTGGCTGGTGGTGGACTACAACGGCGGTACATACCAGACCGATATGGCGGGCCTGTTCGCGGGCTCCGTCAGCCTGCAGGCCTACTCCCTGCACCAGAGCGAGGCGGCCGCGGCCAGCGCCATGACCGACGAGCAGATGGCGGCCAGCGAGGCGGCGTTCCTGGAGTCGGAGGAGTATCTGGAGAAGCAGCGCATCCTCGTCCCCTTTGACGGGACGGCCACGGCCAGCTCCTCCACGGTCCTCACCAGAGAGCTGACGGCCAATCAGCAGAACATCGTCCTGCGCGCACAGCAGCACGCCGAGGTGAAGTGGACGCCCCTGAAGGATCGGTACGCCTGGGGCGGCAACGATCCCGGCTACGTCAGTAGCAAGGGCTCCTATGAGCCTGTGTACTCTCAGGACGGCGGTACTTTCAAGGCGGGCAAGACCTATAAGGGCGTGCCCTATTCCCAGGCCGTATCCACCGGCTATGTGGGCTTTGAGATCTCCCTGAAGGGTTTCTTGAACGCGGTCAGCGACGCCAATAGCAACTTCTACAAGGGCTACTCCACCTACAGCCGCACGGCTCCCTATTACGGCAGTGACTGCGCCGGCTTCGTGGCCTATGCCTGGGATATGCCCTACCACACCTATACGGGCGGCCTGCTGCCCTTCTCCACCTACATCGGCACCCCCTCCAGCAGCGAGCTCAATAAGCTGCAGGTGGGCGACTGCCTGAACTACACGGCGGAGCACGTGGTGCTGGTCACCGATATTGGCTACAACAGCAACGGCCAGGTGGTATCCGTGGAGATCACCGAGCAGACCCCCGCAAAGATGCGCGTCACCTGCTACGGCGAGACCATCTCCGGTCGGTCCTATGATTACAAGGGACAGCTGTCCTACATCACCAACTACTACCTGACCCGGGGCTACAAGATCTACCGGCGGAACATGAGCTCCTCCGTGAGAAAGCCCAACGACGACGCGGGCCTGAGCTACGCCCCCGCGCCCACCATGTCCGTGGCCGCCGCGGGCCCCGGCAAGGCCACCATCACCCTGAGCCACGAGAGCGGCAAGGCCACCATCTACTACACAACCAACGGCTCCGCGCCCTCTACCTCCAGCACCAAGTATACCGGCCCCTTCACCGTCTCCAACGCGGCCACGATCCGCGCCATGGCGGTGGTGCAGGGCTATCAGAACAGCTTCCAGCTGAACGAGTCCCTGCTCATGGCGGCTACGCCACAGCTGAAGGCCGTGGGCACCTCGGACGGCAGCGGCGTGTTCCTGTCAAACGGCATCTACTACGCCGACTCCTCCCGGACGCTGACACTGACCAGTGCGGACGGCGGTACCATCTACTACACCATCAATGGCGACACGCCCACCGTCAACAGCTCCAAGGTGTCTGGCTCCACGGCCATCGCTGTGAAGGACGGCCTGACCATCAAGGCCTTCGTCGCGCTCAGCAGAGGCGTGCCCAGCAACGTGGTCACCTTCTCCGTGAAGGCGGGCAAGCTCTATACCATCAGCGTGGACGACCCCTATGGCTTCGTCTCGCCCCAGGGCAACGCCAGCGTTCTGGAGGGGAGCACCGTCACCTTCAAGTTCGGCAACACCAGCGGCTACACCCTGGGCAACATCAAGATCGACGGGGCCAGCAAGGGGAACATCAAGGAGTGGAAGTTCGAGAACGTAAAGGAGAACCACACCATCAAGGCGGAGGTGAAGCTGCCCTTCAACGACGTGTCCGCCTCCAGCTGGTACGTGGACGCGGTGGCCTTCGTCAACAACAAGGGCCTTTTCAACGGCACGGCCTCCAATACCTTCTCGCCCAACCAGGCCATGAACCGGGCCATGTTCATCACGGTCCTGGGCCGCTTCGCCAACGTGGGCGATACCATCAAGAATTGGAGCGGCCAGATGGGCCTGACCAACGGCTATGATATAATCATCCGCTCCGACACCACCACCGCCTCCGGCCAGGTGACCATGATGGCCGCCTCCGGTCAGTACATCAAGGTCGTGGGCACCGTTGGCTCCTCCGGCAGCAAGGACGGAGGCACCTGGTACAGGGTGCAATACAACGGCTATACCGGCTATGTGCGCAGCACCATGCCCTCCAACGGCAAGACCCTGGTGTATGTGTGCGCGTTCAACGATCTGGGCGGCTCCGCCGTCAGCTACTGCAACGGCTACGCCCAGTGGGCCTACCTCAACAACATCGTCTCCGGTGTGTCCTCCACCTCTTTCGGCGCCAGCAGCGCCGTGTCCAGGCAGGATATATGCGTGATGCTCTATAACTACCTGACCAAGTACAGGGGCCTGAGCCTGTCCGCCGGAAACGTGTCTTTCAGCGACAGCTCCAAAATATCCAGCTACGCAAAGACGGCTGTGGCCGCCATGGCGAACATCGGCGTCA
Source organism: uncultured Oscillospiraceae bacterium (assembly GCA_947631675.1). The sequence continues at coordinate 3,220 of CANRMG010000022.1, read as the reverse complement.
TCAAGGGCGACGAGAAGGGCAACTTCAACCCCACCAACAGCGCCACCCGCGCCGAGGTCGCGTCCATCTTCATGAATCTGAGCAATTATCTGAATGGCTGATCGCCGGCAAACGACAGTGACCCCCTCCGCAGGACCCGCATAGAATGGGTCTGAGCAGAGGGGGTCGTTTTTTGATGGACATTGAAAAGTTTGCCCGCCAGGTCCGGGGCGGTCCCAACGGCAAAGCCCTGGATGAACTGGCCCGGTCCGGCGGGGGAGAGAAGCTCCTGGCCGGGATGGACGGGGAGAAGCTGGCCGCCGCAGCGAAGGCGGGGGATATGCAGACCTTGGGCCGGATGCTCCAGGACATCCTGGCCACACCGGAGGGCCGGGAGCTGGCCCGGAAGGTCCAAAAGGCGGTGCAGGGCGATGGACGGTGAGCTGGGTGATAAGCTCCAGCAGATCCTGTCCGACCCCGGCCAGATGGAGAAGCTGTCCAAAATGGCCCAGGAGCTGTTCGGCGGTGCGCCGGCCCCGGAGGGACCAGCCGCGCCCGCGGCGGGGAATGGCCCTGAACCGGACGCGAAGCTTCTCGCGGCGCTGGGGAAGGCTTTCTCCGGCGGCGGGGACCGGGGCCGGTCCACGGCGCTGCTGGCGGCCATGCGCCCCTACATGAAGCCGGAGAAGCAGGAGAAGCTGGACAGAGCCATGCAGATCGCCCGGATGGTGCACATAGCCGGGGCGGTGGTGAAGGAATACGGTGACGGCCATGGCCTATAGCGGCGCGTTCCGCATGAGAGAGGAGCCCCGGGAGGAGCGGCCGGCCCAGATGCAGCGCCCCCGGCAGGGCAGCCGCCCGGAGGGGCTGGATAAGGCCCTGGGGAGCTTGATGAAAAAGCTGAACGGCATGAGCATGGAGACGGACGACCTGATCCTGGCGCTGATACTGTATCTCATGTATCGTGAGAGCGGCGATAAGGACCTATTGATAATGCTGGGCGCGATGCTGCTGACGTGATGAGATGATATGAAAAGCCTCCCTCTGACGAGGGAGGTGGCCGCCGAAGGCGGACGGAGGGAGAGACAGACTATTTCCCTCCCTCAGTCAGCGCCATAGGCGCTGACAGCCCCCTCGTCTGAGGGGGCCGTTAAAGCAGGAGGTACGATTAAATCACGCTCTCGGGACCAGGCCGACCTTCTTATAGACCTTGCGCAGGGTCTTCATGGCGATGTAGGAGGCCTTCTCCGCGCCGGTGCGGCAGAGGTTTTCAAGATACCCCTTGTCCTTCATGAGACGGCCGGCCTCTTCCCGGATGGGGCGCAGGGTCTCGATGACCGCGTCGCCCACGGCGGTCTTGAAGTCGCCGTAGCCGTGGCCTGTAAACTCCGCCTCGATGGCGTCGAAGGTCTTGCCGGTGCAGCTGGCGTAGATCTGCATGAGGTTGGCCACGCCGGGCTTGTTCTCCCGGTCGTAGCGCACGCAGTGCTCGTCGGTATCGCTGTCGGTGACGGCCCGCTTGAACTTCCGGGCGATGTCCTGGGGCTGGTCCATGAGGCAGATGCGGCCGTTGCCGATGTCGTCGGACTTGGACATCTTGCTGGAGGGGTCCAGAAGGTCCATGACCCGGGCGCCCACCTTGGGGATATAGGGCTCGGGGATCTTGAACACGTCGCCGTAGATGCCGTTGAAACGGTGGGCGATGTCCCGGGTAAGCTCCACGTGCTGTTTCTGGTCGTCCCCCACGGGGACGTAATCGGGCTGGTAGAGCAGGATGTCTGCCGCCATGAGGGAGGGATAGGCGAAAAGGCCGCCGTTGATGTTGTCGGCGTTCTTGGCGGACTTGTCCTTGAACTGGGTCATGCGGCTCAGCTCCCCGAACATGGTGTAGCACTGCAGCACCCAGCCCAGCTGGGCATGCTCGGGCACATGGGACTGGATGAACAGGGTGTTCTTCTCCGGGTCCAGGCCGCAGGCCACGTACTGGGCCAGCTGCTCCAATGTACGCCTACGCAGGTCCGCCGGGTTCTGGCGGGTGGTCAGCGCGTGCAGGTCCGCCATGAAGTAGTAGCAGTCAAAGGTCTCCGCCCGCTCGGCCCAGTTCTTGATGGCCCCCAGGTAGGAGCCCAGAGTCAGGTCGCCGGAGGGCTTGATGCCCGAGAGCATCACTTTTTTCTTCTCGTCCATTTATCCACGCTTTCCACGGCATGATGCCGCTTTTTAATGGTTTTTACAACTAAATATAATAACACATGCAGTTGGCTCTTGACAAGCAGGGGAGAATAAAATATGCTGATGGGAGTTTGAGAAAACGAGGGAAATACTATGGACGAGAAGTTTTTCGATGAGCTTGAAAGCCGCATCCCCAAGGGGGAGGTGCGCACCCGCTTCGCCCCCAGTCCCACGGGGTATATGCACGTGGGCAACCTGCGCACGGCGCTGTATACCTGGTGCATCGCCCGCCACAACGGGGGAAAGTTCCTCCTGCGCATCGAGGACACCGACCAGAACCGGCTGGTGGAGGGGGCGGTGGACGTGATCTACCGCACGCTTTTGGACTGCGGCCTGGACTGGGACGAGGGCCCGGATAAGGGCGGCCCCGTGGGCCCCTATGTGCAGACCGAGCGGCGGGGGCTCTACCTGCCCTTTGCCAAGAGGCTGGTGGAGCGGGGCCACGCCTATTACTGCTTCTGCGACAAGACGGACAGCGAGGAGGAGAGCCCCTTCACGAAGGCCGCAGACCCCTGCCGGGACCTGAGCGCGGAGGAGGTACAGCGCTGTCTGGACGCCGGTATGCCCTACGTCATCCGCCAGAAGATACCCCAGGAGGGCTCCACCACCTTCCACGACGAGATATTCGGCGACGTGACCGCCCCCAACAAGGACCTGGACGACCAGGTGCTGATAAAGCGGGACGGCCTGCCCACCTATAACTTCGCCAACGTCATCGACGACCACCTGATGGGCATCACCCACGTGGTCCGGGGCTCGGAGTACCTGGCCAGCGCGCCCAAGTATAACCTGCTCTATGAGGGCTTCGGCTGGGATGTGCCCAAGTACGTCCACTGTTCGCCGGTGATGCGGGATGCCCACAATAAGATGTCCAAACGCCACGGCGACCCCTCCTACGAGGACCTGGTGGAGAAGGGGTATCTGCGGGCCGCCATCGTGAACTATGTGGCGCTCCTGGGCTGGGCCCCCGGCGGGGAGCGGGAGATATACTCCATCCGGGAGCTGGCGG
>CANRMG010000021.1 GCA_947631675.1 uncultured Oscillospiraceae bacterium | reverse complement strand
ATGGAGCTGCCCGCCTACCACGCCCCGCAGGCGAAAAACGTGCTGCGGGCCATGTGGGAGCGGGGCTGGAGCTTCATAAAGCGGGCCGGCACCATCATCCTGCTCAGCTCCATCGTGCTCTGGTTTTTGCAGGGCTTCGGCGTGGAGGACGGCCATTTCGGCATGGTGGAGGACAACAACGCCTCTCTGCTGGCAGCCATCGGCGGGGCCATCGCCTTTATCTTCGCGCCTCTGGGCTTCGGCAACTGGCAGGCCACCGTGGCCACCATCACCGGCCTCATCGCCAAGGAAGAGGTGGTGGGCACCCTGGGCGTGCTCTATCCGGGCAACCTGACCATGGAGATCGGCGCGGCCTTCACCGGCGTCACCGCCTACTCCTTCATGATCTTCAACCTGCTGTGCGCGCCCTGCTTCGCGGCCATCGGCGCCATCCGCCGGGAGATGAACAATGGCAAATGGACCTGGGCGGCCATCGGCTGGATGTGCGGCTTCGCCTACTGCTGCGCCCTCATCGTCAACCAGCTGGGCGGGCTCTTTACCGGCGCAGGCTTCGGCATCGGCACCGTCGCGGCGCTCATTGTGCTGGCAGGTATGCTGTGGCTGCTCTTCCGGCCCGCGCCGGACGGGGAGCGTTTGGCCTCCAACAACGTCCGCAGCGTCAGCGCGAGGGCCTGAGCCATGGGACGCTTCCTGGCCCTTTACGGCGGCGACATCCTGGTAAGCGCCTGTATCCTGGCGGGCGTCATCTCCGTGATACGCTCCATGCGCCGGGACAAGAAGGCGGGCAAGAGCACCTGCGGCGGCTGCAGCGGCGACTGCGCACATTGTTCGATGCACGCAAAACACATGTGACAGCTTCTCCCTCCGCCCCGGCGGTCCGGCCATAGCCGCCGGGACATGTACAAAGCAGCGGCAGTCATCCGACTGCCGCTGCCCTTATATCCACATTATATTTTTCTAATGTAAAAAATCGCCAAGGCACTGGTCATTTTCCGGGGAACGTGATATGATAATGTCACTATGAGCACGTATAATTACAACTACACCAACTCCCCCGGGCCCGGCCCGGGCTCCCCGGGCCCCCGGCCGCCTCGGAAGGACGATTCCTGGGACGGCCTGAGCTGGATCATCGGCGTGGGCCTCATCTTCGCCACAGGGCCCTTCGGGCTGTTTCTGACCATCGCCCACGCCATGGGCCATGACATCGTGGGCAGCGCCCTCAGCGCCCTGTTCGGCAGCCGCCGGAAAAACGATGCCGGCCGCCAGGCCGCGGAGGCCAGGGCCGCCCAGGCTCGGGCGCAGGCGGACGCCGCCTGGGCCAAGGCCAGCCAGACCCAGGCCCGCGCCGCCGCGCCCAACAAGACGGCGGCCAAGCCGGAGGACCACGTGCGCCATGCGGACGCCGGCGCCACGGTGAAGACCGTGTTCGGCTGGATACTGGCTGCCTTCGGCCTGTTTATGACCATGGGCGCCGTGTTCGACGGCGCGGGTATATGGTCTGTGCTGAGCACGCTGTGCCTCATCCTGGGCGGCGGCTCGCTGGTGCTCTCCGGCATGATGAGCCGGCGCAAGGAGGCCAAGTTCCGCCGGTGCATCACCGTCAGCGGCACCCAGGGCGTGGTGGATATGAAGAAGCTGGCCAAGACCCTGGGCATAGACCTGGCCGAGGCGGACAAGCAGCTCACCGAGATGGTGGATCGGGGCTATTACGGCGAGAAGGCCTATATCGACCACGAGCGGTGCCTGCTGGTCATCGACGTGGAGGACATGCGGGACGTGTACCGCAAAGAGGACGAGGCCAAGGCCGCCGCAGAAAAGGAGAAGATGACCGAGTACGAGCGCTACGTGGAGCGCATACGCCAGGCGGACGTGGACATCGAGGACGAGGTCATGAGCGAGAAGATCCGCAGGATGCAGAACCTGACCGCCTCCATCTTCGCCGAGGTCCAGGCCCACCCGGAGAAAAAGCCCATGATCGACCGGTTCATGACCTACTACCTGCCCACCACGCTGAAACTCTTGGAGTCCTACGCCCGCATCGAGAAGCAGGGGGTCACCGGCGAGAACATGGCCAAGGCCAAGAAGGACATCGAGGGCATCGCCGACACCCTGGTGGCGGGATACGAAAAGCAGCTTGACAAGCTCTATAAAGCCGAGGCCGTGGACATCGCCGGGGACGTGAGCGTCATCGAGAACATGCTCCGGCGGGACGGCCTGGCCGACAAGAACGAATTTGGACAGACGATGGGAGGACACTGATATGGCAAACGAGTACTACGAAAAGCTCATCCGCTGCCGGGACGCGGTCCGGGCAAAGACAGACTTCCAGCCACGCATCGGCCTCATCCTGGGCTCCGGCCTGGGCCCCGTGGCCGAGACCATGGAGGTGGTGGCCTCCGTCGACTATAAGGACCTGCCCGGCTTCCCCGTGTCCACCGTACCGGGCCACGCGGGCCGGTATCTGTTCGGCTATATCGGCGGCGTGCCGGTGGTGTGTATGCAGGGCCGGGTCCACTACTACGAGGGCTTCGACGTGCACGACGTGGTCCTGCCCGTGCGGGTGATGGGCCTTCTGGGCGTAAAGCTGGTGTTCCTCACCAACGCCGCCGGGGGCCTGGACCCCAACATGGAGACCCCGTCCCTCATGGTCATCCGGGACCAGATGATGTTCAACTTCCCCAACCCCCTGGTGGGGCCGAACCTGGACGAGCTGGGCCCCCGGTTCCCGGACATGAGCGAGATCTACGACGCCGGCCTGCGCCAGGTGCTGCACAACACGGCGGCGGGCCTGGGCATGAAGCTGGACGAGGGCGTGTATATCCAGCTCACCGGCCCCAGCTTTGAGACACCTTTCGAGGTCCGCTACTACGGGGCCATCGGCGGCAGCGCCGTGGGCATGAGCACCGCCTGCGAGGCCGTGGCCGCCCGGCATATGGGGCTGAAGGTCTGCGGCGTCAGCTGCATCACCAATAAGGGCGCGGGCCTGTCCGCCCAGCCCCTGAGCCATCAGGAGGTCATCGAGGCCGGACAGCAGATCGCAGAGCGCTTCTCCGCCCTGGTCACCGCCGCCATCCCGGCCCTGGACGCGGCGCTGTGAATCACAAACACGTAAAAAACATCGCGCTCTCGCCCGACGGGAGCGCGGTGCGCATTCTGGATCAGACGAAGCTGCCCGGCGAGGTCGTATATCTCGATCTCCGCACCCGGGAGGAGATGTACGAGGCCATCAAGGCCCTCCGGGTCCGGGGCGCCCCCGCCATCGGCATCTTCGCCGCCTGGGGGCTGTACGTGCTGGCCCAAAGCTACGGGGAGGACGAGTTCTTCCCCCGGCTGGACGAGGACTGTGACTATCTTATATCCTGCCGGCCCACGGCGGTGAACCTGGCCCGGCAGGCGGAGCGGATGCGCACCCTGGCCCATGCCATGGCCGGGCAGCCGGTATCCGAAATCGTGGAGGCTCTCGGCCGGGAGGCCAGGGCCATCCATGAAGAGGACATCGCCATGTGCCGGGCCATCGCGGAGGCGGGGCTGTCGCTTCTCCATCCCGGGGACACGGTGCTGACCCACTGCAACGCCGGGCCTCTCGCCACCAGCGAATACGGCACGGGGCTGGGCCCCCTGCTGCTGGCGGCGGAGCGGGACGTGGACATACGGGCCTATGTGGACGAGACCAGGCCCCTTTTGCAGGGCGCCCGGCTCACCGCCTGGGAGCTGATGAACGCCGGGGTGGACTGTACCCTTATCTGCGACAACATGGCGGCTCTCGCCATGAAGCAGGGGCGCATCCAGGCCGTGCTGGCCGGGTGTGACCGCATGGCCGCCAACGGGGACGCCGCCAATAAAATAGGCACCTCCGGCGCCGCCATCATCGCAAAGCACTACGGCGTGCCGGTGTACATCCTCCTGCCCTCCAGCACCATCGACCTTTCCTGCCCCACGGGGGCGGACATCCCCATCGAGGAGCGGGACGGGGAGGAGATACGCTCCATGTGGTACGCCCAGCCTATGGCCCCCGCGGGGGTGAAGTGCTGGGACCCGGCCTTCGATGTGACGGACCACGACCTCATCACCGCCGTCGTCACGGAAAAGGGTGTCATATACCCGCCCTACGACGTGAACCTGAAAAAACTGTTTGGGTAAAAATATCGCCGCCCGGCGGGCGGCGATATTTTTAGTTTGGCTTGTCTGTCAGGCAGAGGATGTAATCTGTGCTTACGCCATAGAACTGGGCCAGCTTGACCAGCAACTCGTCGGTCAGCGGCTGGGTGCCCGTTTCCACATAGCTGTACTTCCGCTGGGTGATGCCCAGGGCATCCGCCACCTTCTGCTGGGTCAGGTCATGGTCCTCCCGCAGGTCCCGTATCCGGTTTCTCATGGCGTCCACCCCCTGTCCGGCTTCTTCCATCCAACTATAGCCCAGGGTAGTTTGCCCTCTTGACTTTTAGATAAATTTTATCTAAAATGTGCGCAGGACAGAATATTGCCGGAGGGTGGGAAGGTGCCGGATTATCGGAGAATGTACTATGTCTTATGCGCGGGTATTTCATCCTTGCTGGACGATATGCAGGAGAGAAGAGAACTGGACAGCACATATCAGCGCCTGGAGACACTTCTCCACGAGGCGGAGGACATCTATATCGACACCGCAGATGTTATTTGGATGGAGGACCACCCGTCAGCGGGTGAAACAAAGGACAAATAAGAACGCCGCCCGGCCGGGCGGCGTTCCTGCTTGCGTGGGCACGGTGGGGCATGCTATAATGGCGCCAATGACATATATAAAGGAGAAGCACCATGATACGCTTTTATAACGGCCTTGCGCTGGAGCCCGTCGGCGTGACGGAAAATGAGGTCTGGGTGGACGGCTCCGCCATATGCTACGTGGGCCCTGCGAAGGCGGATATGCCCGCCTTTGAGCGCCAGATCGACTTAAAGGGCGACCTGGTCATGCCGGGATTCAAAAACGCCCACACCCACTCGGGGATGACGTTTTTGCGCTCCGCGGCGGACGATCTGCCCCTGCAGGAGTGGCTGGAAAAGCAGGTGTTCCCCAACGAGGCGAAGCTGGATGCGGACAGCCTCGCCGCCTTCGTGAAGGTGGCGTTTTTGGAGTACCTGGCCGGTGGCTGCACCGCTTGCTTCGACATGTATTACTTCCCCGACGCCTTCGTCCAGGTAGCGAAGGACTGGGGCTTCCGGGCCATCATGTGCGAGTCCCTCACCGGTGGCGACGACCCCACGCGGGTCTATGACCGGTACGAGAAGTACAATAATATGGGTCCCTTCGTGGGCTTCCGGCTGGGTTTCCACGCCGAGTACACCAACGGTCTGGACACGTTCAAGACCGTGGCGGAGGCCGCCCGCCACTTCAAGGCCCCTGTGTGGTGCCACAACTCCGAGACGAAAAAGGAGACGGAGGAGTGCGTCGCCCGCCACGGGGTGAGCCCTACCCGCCTATTTGAGGACATGGGCCTCTATGAATACGGCGGCGGCGGGTACCACTGCGTGTATTTCACCCCCGAGGACATGGACATCTTCGCCCGCCACGGCTGTACCGCCGTCATAAACGCCTGCTCCAACGGGAAGCTGGCCAGCGGCGTCTTCCCCCTGAAGCTGGCCATGGAGAAGGGCGTCAACCTGGCCGTGGGCACCGACGGTCCCGCCTCCAACAACGCCCTGGACATGTTCCGGGAGATGTACCTTATCAACCTCACCGCCAAGCTCCGGGAGGGCGACGCCGCCGCCGGCGACCCGGCCTATATCCTGAACGCGGCGGTATCCGGCGGCGCCCGGGCCATGGGCCTTGATGACTGCGACGCCATAGCCGCGGGCAAGCAGGCGGACCTGGCGGTTATCGACATGCACCGGCCCAACATGCAGCCCGTGAACAACGTGGTGAAGAACCTGGTCTATTCCGGTGATCCTTCCAACGTGCGTATGACCATGATCGCGGGCGTGGTGCGGTATGAAAACGGCGAGTTCTTCGTGGGCGAGGACCCGGAGACCGTGTACCGGGAAGCGGAGAAGTACACGAGGAAGATACTGGGGTAAGAAAAAGCAAAAACAACCTCCCCTGTGCAAGGGGAGGTTTATTTTTGCAGGCCAAAACTCCTTTCGACAAGAGCGAGGGTGTCTTCCACGCTTCTGCTCTCGTCTCTCACGAGCACCTTGAAACCGGAGTGGAGAAAAGCGTCATAGGCTGCCTGAGAATTGATTCGTTTCAGGCACTCTCTGAAATTCTCCAACGCCCGCTGCGGCTCCTCTTCCTCCATGATCAGGCGATAAAGAAACTGCTTCTCCCTGTCCGGCCGTTCAAAAAAGCGGTTCACGGATACTTCCGGCGGTGCCAGCATCACCTGTACATGGTCCCTGTCCGATATATCTTTCAGCGTTTCCACTTTGATATTCGTGTCCACAAATACCATCTTCCCCTTTGGGTCCAGCCGGCTCAGGATCTGCAGTTCTAGGGTCTCGCACTCTTGTGAGGAGCCTTTGACCCAAGCTTCATATTCATCCGGCGTTCGCCGGATGAAATCATGCCAATCCTCCAGGTCCCTTGTATACGTCAGATTCGGGAATTCGTTCTTATCCAATTCCGGCAGCAGCGCGTTGTGATAGTTTTCTTCACACGCGATGCCGCCGTATTTTTCTGCCAATAGTTTTACCATCGTTGATTTTCCCGCATAGGCGGTCCCGATGATAAAGAAGGTGTTTTCAAATCTCACTTTAACAGATACTCCTCATTTATATCACAATGCCCCCTCGTGCTGCAATAGCCAGCTCTTGGCGCTTATGCCGCCGGCGTAGCCGGTGAGGGAGCCGTCCGCGCCCACCACCCGGTGGCAGGGGATGATGATGGAGATGGGGTTATGGCCCACCGCCCCGCCCACGGCTTGGGCGGACATGGAATAGCGCCCCATGCGCCGCGCGGCCTTGTCCGCCAAAAGCCCATAGGTGGTGAGCTCCCCGTAGGGGATGTCCAGCAGCAGCTCCCATATGAGCCGGCGGAAATCGCTGCCCGCCGGGGCCAGGGGCAATTCTCCCGGGTCCGGTTCCTCCCCGGCGAAGTAGGCATCCAGCCATGCCGCCGCCTGGGCGAACACGGGCAGGTCCTCCCGCCGCTCCATGGGCGCGGCGGGGAAATACTTCTGTTCCGGCAGCCATAGGCCGGTGAGATTCTCCCCGTCGCTTCCCAGGGTCAGCCGCCCCAGGGGCGAGGGATATTCGGTCGAAAACATATGCGTGCCCCCTCTCCCTGTGAGGATAGCACAGGAAGAGGGGTTTTGCAAATGCCGACGGCGCTCCAAGGAGGCAGCGTCTCCGAGCAAATATTGCTGAGCGCAGCGAAGACGTTTGCCGGGGATGCTGTCGACGCAGGGAGCGCCATGGCACAACGTAGGCAGCCGTTACTTCTTCGCCACGCGGCGGTGGAGGGCGAGGCCCAGGGCCGCCAGGGCCAAGGTCAGGATCAGCCACAAAAGCGGCGCGGCCTGGAGATTGGTGAGATACCCACCGATATGCACCAGGCGGGAGTCGTAGACGGCCCCGCTGTTGCCGAACACCGCCGGCAGCAGGCTCCAGGCATGGCTCAGGCGGGGGTGGGACAGGGGCAGGGCGGGGACCATGATGAACAGGATCATCGCCCCGAAGCACCCCGCCATGGCGGCTGTGCCGACCCGGGTGCACAGGCTCACCGCCATTACAAAGGCGGCGTGGCAGAGGCTGGCGACAAGGTATATCCCGCAGACGATGAGAGCCAGCTTCCGCACCGTCATAGGCGCGCCATAGGCGGGATATATCAGCTGCTGGACGGCGGTGGCGGCGTCCTCCGGCCCCAGCAGGACCAGGCAGCCGGCGGCCATGGCGCCCAGTATCACCACCCCGCCGCAGAAGCTCGCGGTGAGCCCCGCCAGGAACTTGGCGGCGTACAGGGGCGTCCTGCCGTTTTGGGCACACTGGATAAGGGCGTCGGTGCGCCGCTGGCGCTCCATGGGAAACAGCCCCGCCAGGGCGATGATGGCAAACAGGAAGATGAACAGGTTTGCCACATAGGCCGTCTCGGCCAGGTTGCACCAGCCCCCATCGGGATAGCCGGTGACGGTGAGCGGCGTCTCCAGATTCGCCGCCTGCGCATCCCACCAGGCCTTTTCCCCCTCGGTGAGGCCCCAGCCAATATAGTCCCGCTCCCGGGCGTCATCCACCGCGGTGTAATAGTCCTCAGCGGTCAGGTCCTCTGTTATCTTCTCCTCGCTTACCATGCTCCACACGTTGTTATAGATGTCCCCGTACTCCCCCCGGATGATGTAGCCGTCCAGGGTCCAGCCCGTCTCGTCCGGGTCCGCCTGCCGGACGGTGACGGTCTGTTTGGCGTTGTCGCTGCCGGCGACCGACATGGTGATACGGCTCACGTAGCCCATCTTTCCGATGGTCTCCTGGATGAGGTCTGTGTCCAGAGGCCGGCCGTCCAGCCCCGCCGGGTCCTGGCGCTGGCGCTGGACCAGCTCGTAGTGGGTCCAGACCTGGTCCTCCCCGCCGGTGGCGTCGTTGGACACATACATCTTCCCCGTGACCTGGGAGACAGCGGGCAGGACCGCCGCCACGGCGAGGATCACCAGAGCGACCCATATCATCTTCCGCTGGCAGAGCTTTTTCAGCTCGAATTTATAGAGCGTGCCGAAATTACGCATGGTCCGCCTCCTCTCCGAATTGGGCCAGATAAAATTTCTCCAGGTCCTCGTGGGCGTCCCAGGCCCCGTCGTGGACGATCTGGCCGTCCCTCATGATGAGCACCCGCCCGGCGATGTGCTCCACGTCGGAGACGATGTGGGTGCTCAAAAGCACCACGCTGTCCCGGCCCAAACCCGCGATCAGTTCCCGGAACCGGACCCGCTCTTTGGGGTCCAGGCCCGCCGTTGGCTCGTCCAGGATGAGCAGTTTGGGGTCATTGAGGAGCGCCTGGGCGATGCCGAGGCGCTGACGCATGCCGCCGGAATAGGTCTTCACCTTCTTTTTCGCCACGTCAGAAAGGCCCACCATGTCCAGAAGCTCAGCGCATCTGCGCCGGGCGGTCGACTTGTCCAGCCCTTTTAGGGCGGCCATGTACATAAGGAAGTCCCGGCCCGTGAAGTCGGGGTAGTAGCCGAAGTCCTGGGGCAGGTAGCCCAGCTGGGCCCGGTATTCCTCCGCCGACACGTCCGCCCCGTCGAAGGCGACGGCGCCGGAGGTGGGCTTCAGTATGCCGCATATAAGGCGTATGAGGGTAGTCTTGCCCGCCCCGTTGGGGCCCAGAAGGCCCGTGACGCCGGGGGTAAGGCGCAGGCTCACCCGGTCCACGGCGATCTTGGGGCCAAATTGCTTGGAAAGTCTGTCGATCGTCAATTCCATGAAAGTTCCTCCGTTTTTCGGATGGTCGTGTGATACTCCCGGGCCGTGAGGGCGAGGACGGCGGCCAATGCCGGCAGCCACCAGCGGAAGGCACCCGGCCCGTAGGCGTCGACGCCCCGGGCAAGGCCAAGGGCCAGCCCCGCTACCAGCACCGCCGCCCCGGCGCAGACATACAGGGCCTCACGGCCCCGGATGCGCCGCACCGCCGCCAGGCCCAGAAGGTCGGTGAGCAGATAGGGCGTCAGAAGATACGCCCCCGTGCGCAGAAGCCCCGCCGGGCCCAGGGGGGCCAGCACCGCCAGCATCCCCAGATGGACCAGGCCCACCAGGCCCATCCGGGCCAGGGCCAGGCTCTTCAGGCCGAAGCGGCTGGAGAGCTCCAGCTCCTCCATGCCGTACAGCGCCGACCGGGCACCTTCCGCCACCGCCGCCAGGGCCGCGAAGGGCGTCAGCGCCGACGTGACCCACACCGCGTCCGCGGGCAGGAACCGCCCCGCCGTCAGCGCCAGCAGCAGCACCGCGAAGCTTGCCGCCCAGGTGACCGGGCTGATGTAGCCCGCCTGGCCCAGCAGAAACCGCATATGGCTCACCGGCGCGGGAGGCATGGCGCGGAGGAAGGCCCGCTTTCCTGCGGGCTCCGGGGCGGCCCAGGCCGCCGCCAGGGCTTTTTTCAGGTCTTTTCTCCTCATGGCTCGTCCTCCTTCATGGCCTGCCGCAGCTTTTCCAGGGCCGCCGCGGTCCGCCTGTACACCGCGAACCGGCTCATGCCCAGCGCCCCGGCGATCACGGACACCCGCTCCCCGCTCACGTAACGCAGGAAAATGAGCTCCCGCTCGGCCTCGTCCAGCGTGGCCAGCGCCTGGCGAAGGGCCAGGCTGTCCAGAGACGTGTCCGGGGCGGGCAGGGTCTCCGGCAGAGGGCCGGGCGCGGGCCGGCGGTACTCGTCCACGCACAGGTTCCGGGCCGTGGTGTACAGCCAGCGCAGGGCGCGGCCCTCCCCCTGGGGGCCGGCGGCCAGCCACCGGGCGAAGGCCTCCTGGGTGGCGTCCTCCGCCCGCTCCCGGCTGCCCAGCCGGTGGTAGCAGTAGCGGTATATCTTGTCGTACAGGGCTTCAATATCCATGGATGGGGCGGGCTCCTTCACCTTGTATAACGGATGGGCGGGGAAAATGTGCGGCGGCGGGACAGATTTTTTCCTGGCTCATTGTAGCATAGGTCTATATGTGGTACAACAGCCGCTCCGCGCTGTTGTACCAATGATACCGGTCGTGCTCCCGTACTTGCGCCGGAACCGCACGACATGGTACAACAGACGCTCCGCGCTGCCGTACCAATAATACCAGTCGTGCTCCCGGGCTTGCGCCGGAACCGCACGACATGGTACAATAGCGGTAAAACCGCTATTGTACCAAAAAATACCAGTCGTGCTCCCGGCATATGCCGGAACCGCACGACATGGTACAATACGCCAAGAAACGCCGAGAAATATATGCTGCGAGGGGTACATATGGGCTTTTTATATTTATTGGAGAGTATCCGCACCCCGGTGCTGGATTCGCTGCTGGGGGCGCTGACGTTCCTGGGGGGCGAGGGCGTGTTCATCGCCCTGGCCATCGTCGTATTCTGGTGTGTCAGCAAGCGGGACGGCTACTACCTGATCGCCGCCGGCGTGGGCGGCACGGTGGTGAGCCAGAGCCTCAAGATATGCTGCCGGGTGCCCCGGCCCTGGGTCCGGGACCCGAACTTCACCATCGTGGAGAGCGCCCGGGCGGACGCGGGAGGCTATTCCTTCCCCAGCGGCCACAGCCAGAACGCCGTGGTGGCCCTGGGAGGCGCGGCCCGGCTGGATATGCCCAAGGGGATGAAGGGGCTGTTCTGGGCCCTGGCGGCGGTGGTGTGCTTCTCCCGTATGTACCTGGGCGTGCACACCCCGGCGGACGTGGCCGTAGGCGCGGCCATCGGCCTGGCGCTGGTGTTCGGGCTGTATCCTCTGTTCCAGAAGGACGACCCCCGGATCATGGACGGGGTGTTTTTCGCCGTGTTCCTGCTGGCGGCGGCCGCGGCATTCCTGGTGGGCCGGTTCCTGCCGGAGGGCCTGGACGGGGAGAACCTGGCGGAATTCGAGAAGAACAGCTACACCATGCTGGGCGTGGCGGCGGCGGTGCTCATAGCCGGCCCCCTGGAGCGCCGGTATGTCCGCTTCGAGACGGAAGCTCCCTGGTGGGCCCAGATCCTCAAGTGCGCCTTGGGCCTGGCGCTGGTGATGGGCCTGCGCATGGCCCTCAAGGGGCCGCTGAACGCCCTGTTCGGCGGCCATCACATCGCAGATGCAGTCCGGTATATGCTCATGGTCCTGGCGGCCATCCTCCTCTGGCCGCTGACGTTCAAATGGTTTTCCAAGGGCTGCCCCATGAGCCGCCGGGGAAAGAAGGTGTTGAAGGTGATCGGTATCATCCTGCTCGTATTGGTCGTCCTGGCGGGGGCCGCCCTGTGGGTGGTGACCCGGGACTCCTCCATGGCGCCCCAGGATTTCCCGGCGGCCGCCAATCCCCTGATCACGCCCCTGGGCGTGACCATGCTCTCCGGCCACCGGGCCGGGGGCGGCGTGGCCCCGGAGAACACCATGATGGCCCTGAAAAACTGCGTGAACAGCCCGGACTACCACTTGGACGTGTTCGAGTTCGACCTGCACATGACCGCCGATGGGGCGCTGGTGCTGCTGCACGACGCCACCCTGGACCGGACCAGCGACGCCCAGGAGGTCTTTGGCGAGACGGAGGTGGACGTGGGGACCAAGACCCTCCAGGAGCTGCAAAAGCTCAACATGGGCGCCAAGTTCACCGCCCCGGACGGCTCCATGCCCTACGCCGACAGGCATGGGGACGACGTGCCCGATGATCTTCGCATCATCACCCTGGACCAGACTTTGGACTTTCTGGAGGGCGCGGGCGGCTTCCGATACATCATCGAGATCAAAAACGGCGGCGACACGGGCCGGCAGGCGGCGGACGCGCTGTACGCCACCCTGGCGGACCACGACTGCCTGGACCGGGCCGTGGTGGGCACGTTCCACAACGAGATCACCGCCTACATGGACGAGACCTACCCGGACATGCTGCGCAGCGCGGGCGTGAACGAGGTGGTGAAGTTCTACTTCTCCGCCCTGCTGGACCTGGACGCCGCCCCGGATGCCTTCCGGTTCCAGGCTTTGCAGATCCCCACCACGGACTACGTGGTGAACCTGGGCACCAGCCGGGTGGTCAACTACGCCCATAAACACGACATTGCCGTGCAGTACTGGACGATCAACGACCCGGCTGAGATGGCGCGGCTTCAGTCCATCGGCGCGGACTGCGTCATGACGGACCTGCCGGACGAGGGCGCGAAGGTACTGAACCAGCCGTAAAAAATTTTGTAACGGACCGGGCGGGAACACGTCTAACTGATGGACAGGGAGGTGAGGGCGCTGGACTACGAGGGGCTGTATGAGGCCTTTTATATGCAGGTGTATTCCTTCCTGCTCTCGCTGTCCAGGGACCGGAGCCTGGCCGAGGAGCTGACGGCCCAGACCTTCTACAGGGCTATGACCGGCCCCGCCTTCCGGGGCGAGGGCTCGCCGCTGACCTGGCTGTGCGCCATCGGGAAGAACCTCTATACCGACGAGATACGCCGCCGGGCCCGGCAGAGCGGCGTGAGCCCGGAGGAGATGGACGCCCCCGCGGCCGGGGAGATGGAGGCCGACGCCCAGGACCGGGACGACGCCTTCCGCATCCATCTCATTTTGCACGATATGCCCGAGCCCTACAAAGAGGTGTTCCAGCTGCGGGTGTTCGGGGAGCTGCCCTTCGCCCAGATCGGGCAGATATTCGGCAAGACGGAGACCTGGGCCCGGGTGACCTACCACCGGGCCCGGCTGAAAATACAGGAGAGGATGGTGCAAGAGGATGGATAACTGCGACGTGGTGCGGGACCTGCTGCCCCTTTACGTGGACGGGGCCTGCAGCGAGGCCAGCCGCGCGCTGGTGGACGAGCACATCGCCGCCTGCCCCTCCTGCGCCAAAATGCTCTCCCAGCTGCGGGACAACGCCTGCGAGGATAGCCTGCGCCGGGAGGCGGGGGCGGTACTGGCGCCCCGGCGCTGGCGCAACCGGGCCTTCGCGGCCAGCTGCGCTTTGGCGGGGTTCGTGTGCGTGCCGGCATGTGTGCTGGCAGCCCTGGAGCCGGAGCTGGCGGCCGGGGGCGTGAGCGGCCTTTTCTGGCTGTACCTGCTGCCCCCATCCCTGCTGGTGATGATGAGCGCCACCATGCTGCCCCTGCGGTGCCGGCGGTATACGGGCCGGTGGACCCTGCTGGGGTACACGGCGAGCCTGCTTCTGCTTCTCATGGCCTGCGCCCTTTACTCCGGGCGGATGCTGTTCCGCGCAGCGGCGGTGGGGCTGTATGTGCTGTCCGCCTGTTTTATCGTTCCTTGGGCGGTGCGGGAGTTGCCCCTGCCGGGGCCCTTTGGGCGGAGCAAGGCCCTGGCCCTGGGGACATGGGCGGGCGTGTTCGCTTTCCTGCTCTTGACGGCCTGGTGCATCCTGGCCCGGCCGCCCCACTACGTCCGCTCCGCCCTGGGGGCCGCGGGGCTGCTGTTGGCCCTTATAGCCGCGGAGACGGCCCTGGCCCGGAAGCTGCCGGTGAACAAACTGGTCCGGGCAGGGATAGGCGCTGCCCTGGCCGCCTTCGTCCCGGTGTGGCTCCTGCGGCCCTTCGTCGTACTCACCGGCGCGGAGCGGAACGTCCGGGAGGCAGCCATCGCGGTATGCGCGGCGGTGTGGGTCGTCGGCGCGGTGCTGGGGGCGGCCCTGGTGGCCCTGGGCGCATGGAAAGCCTGGCGGCGGGATACGCAAAAGCGGTAAAAAGCGCCCTTTTTCGCGGAAATCTCCGGGAGGAATTGCAAAGCGCGGAATAATGTGCTATCATAGCTCGGAATATTATGTTAATTGTTGGAGGGCCCATGGAGCTTGGACGCACAGCCGCCGTCATCCACCTGGATCGGCTGGCCGCCAATGTGGAAAACATCAAAAAGCGCCTGGGGCCCGGCGTGGCCCTGACGGCGGTATTGAAGGGCGACGCCTACGGCCACGGCATCGCCGGGGTGGTGCCCACCCTGCGCCGGTGCGGCGTGGCCGGGTACGCGGTGGCCTACTGGGAGGAGGGCGCCGCCCTCCGTGCCGCCGGCGCGGACACCGAGCCCATCCACCTGCTGGCCCCCATCATGGACGGGGAGCTGGGAAGGTGCATCGAGTATAAGCTGGCCCCCTCCATCTTCTCGGTGGAGCAGGCCCAAAAGCTGGATGCCCTGGCGGCGGCGGCCGGGACCATGGCCCCGGTGCAGATCAAGATCGACACGGGCATGCGCCGCATCGGCTTTGACGCCGACGACGTAGAGGGCACGGTGAAGGCCATTGCCCAGATAGCGGCCCTGCCCCATATCCGTATCGCGGGGCTCTTCACCCACTTCTCCCGGGCGGACGAGCTGGACTGCCCCGAGACAGAAAAGCAGCTGGCGCGGTTTCATGCGGTGCTGGAGGCCTTAAGGGCCGCGGGGGTGGACATGCCCCCGGTGCACGTTTCCAACAGCCCCTCCATCCTGCTGCGCCCCGAGGTGCAGATGGACGCGGTGCGGGGCGGGGACGTGCTGTTCGGCCTGTGTCCGGTGGACGAGGATAAGTGGCCGGGAATGGGCCTTCGCGAGGTCATGACCTGGGAGACATACGTGGCCATGGTGAAGACGGTCCCCGCCGGGGAGCCGGTGGGCTATGGCGGGACGTACGTGACCACGCGGGAAACGCGCATCGCCACGGTGCCTGTGGGCTTTTGCGACGGGTACAGCCGGCGGCTTTCCAATCGGGGCAGGGTCAAAATTCGCGGCCGGCTCGCCCCCATCATCGGCCGGGTATGCATGGACCAGTTCATGACGGACGTGACGGACATCCCCAATGTCACTCAGGGCGACCGGGTGGAGCTGTTGAACGGGGAGGACCTGTCCATCCTCTGGATGGCGGACACTCTGGACGCCAATGTGGACGAGATCGTCTGCGGCGTCACCAAGCGGGTGCCCCGGATATACGTGGACTGACACGGGAAAATACCTATAGAAATACAAAAGACAGAGAGCGGGAAGAGATATGCCGAACATCAAGTATTATCTGCACAGGATACGCAATATCAACATGGACCACCTGAAGGGGGCCATCAACGCCGTCCATGAGCGGACGGGAAAGAACAAGGCGGCCATCTTCCTGGACATGATGGGCTGCACGGTGAAGTACGGGGCAGGCTACTACGACTACCTCATCTTCGGCTTCGCCGGCCTGACCGCCGCCCAGCGGGCCACCTACGTGACTCGCGGCGTGAGCAAGAAGCTCAATGAGTACCTGAACGACCCCAAGTATACCGACCTCTTCGACGACAAGGCCCAGTTCAACAAGACCTTCGCCAAGTATATCCGCCGCCGCTGGCTGGTGCTGGCGGAGAGCACCAAGGAGCAGGTGCGCGATTTCGTTCAGGGGAAGGACGAGGTGTTCGTGAAGATCCTGGACGGGGAGTGCAGCCACGGCTGCGAGCGCATCCACATGAAGGACTGGCCGGACTTCGACGCCCTCTATGACCACATCCAAAAGGGCGGATTCGGCCTTCTGGAGGACGTGGTGGACCAGCACCCGGACGTGGAGGCCCTTCACCCCAGCTCCGTCAACTGCCAGCGGGTCATCACCCTCCTGGACGACGACGGCGAGCCCCACTGTCTGTACGTGGTGCAGAAGATGGGCCTGGGCGACAGCTTCGTGGACTGCAACTGCCTGTACGCTCCCGTGGACAC
>CANRMG010000020.1 GCA_947631675.1 uncultured Oscillospiraceae bacterium | reverse complement strand
ACCGGCCTCCCTTGGCTGGATGGGCTCTTATACGGCGCTGGTGGAATGGTGGCCGTGTAAGGGCTCTTTCTTCATGCCACGCAGAAACGGCGCGTGGTGGTGGTCTTGCTGTACTGTGCCACGATTTCAGGCAGGGCCCGTTTCAGGGCGGTGGTGTCCAGCTTCGTGGTGGTGATGGGCTTCCAGGTGACTTTGTACTCACCGGCCCGCAGTTCCTCGGCGTCACCCATCTGGTGCTTGATGGTGTCCTTGATGGCTTTGGCCTCGGCCTGGGCCTCCTCGATCAAGCTCTGCAACTGGCGCAACTCTCTGATCTTGCTCTCAATCTCGCTGGTGCTCATTGGTCTACACTCCTTTTTGATATTGTCCGCTCTCACCGTTGCGGCGCTCTCTGTTGGCCCGGTGTGGCTGGGCCTTACCCGTGGGTTATGTTTTCTTCGGCAGCTTCACGATCTCCCGGTTTTCCCTCTCCGGGTGTCCGGCTCCCGGTGCTGGTGCTTCTCGTCTGTGCCGGCTTGCTCCGCTCTGCCTCCCGATGTCCGGGCCGTTACTGTCTGACCTTCACGATCTTTGGAAGCTCCCGGCGGCGGCGGGCGTTAAGTTTATCTGCCGCACTCTTTGGGCGTTTCTTATCCCGTCCCGCTCTTATGTGGCCTTCTTGGCTCGGCTGGCTTTTCGCCGTACCCGCTCCGCGCATATCCAACAGCCGTAGCCGTTAATACCGTTTGGATTGGGACCTACTACATCTGCCTTCGCTCGGGGGCTTTCCTTTGATGGTCCTATTGTACAGCACTTATTAAGTGATTGCAAGATGGGATATTGACTAAATTATTAAGTGCTGATTTGTGCAATATATACACTTGTTAAGTGTTGACATTTGTGCTACACTTAATAACAATGGAGGAGGTGAACTTATGTCGCCACAAAAATACACTGACGCGAAACGAGACAGCAACAGGAAGTGGGACGCCGCCAACCTTGACAGGGTATCAATCGCCATGTCAAAGGGCAAGAAGGAAGCAATCAAGGCCCACGCCGCCGCCGCTGGAAAGAGCATGAACCAATACATTATAGGCGCTGTTGATGAACGCATGGAGCGGGACGATCACAGCAAACAATAACTCGCGTGACTGTTACGGCTATTCAAATAGAGCATTGTGCTCTAATTGAATACACGTAACGCAAGGGGCAGATTATGACAGACAAAGAAAAGGAACTACAAGAGCAGGTCAACAAGCTCCAAGCCTCGATCGCCTCCATGACCTCCGCGTTGAGCTTCGGCGGGTCTTGTCGGCATTTGACCGACCGAGAGTGGGAACAGGAAAACCAAGACAAGCTGAAGGAATGGTATGACCGCGATATGGAGGAAGATGGAGAAAGCGGCTATTTCAAGTACATATGCCCGGTATGCTTCAAGACGTTTTATACAAAGCATGAATGCAAGGTATATTGTGGGGACGATTGTTTATATACCGCCCAACTGGACCGCAACAAGCGCAAGCGGCGGGCAGAGAGATTGAGCAAGCGGGGTATCTGCCAGTGCTGCGGGAAAGTGTTTCGGCCAAAGAGGAAAGACGCGCTCTATTGTTCAAACTCATGTAGGCAAAAGGCATACAGGAACCGTAACAGATAAACAATGAGGCCAAAATGACCACATTGAATATCCGTAACGGGCTCACCGCCACTTGTGGTCGCATCGGACCCAGACACAACATATAGCGTATAGCGCCGTTTCCCGGCCCTCTGTGCGATTGCTGGCCGCCAGTGGTATAACCCCTCCCAGCCGGGAAAGGCCGTGCAGACACGCCCAGGGCCCATAAATAATGACCGGGCGGGACTTGACAAGCAAACCCGGCCCGGTCTATAATGAACGTACAAAAGGGCACCGAGACAAGCGGTTAGCCCGAACAGCTAGAGACTCAAAGTAGAGCCGTCACCGTGCCGGGTGGCGGCTCGTCCTTTTTACAGTCAGCGTTATCGTATATCTTCCGATATGTAACGTCAACGTAATAGGCATACGCCTCACCCCCTTTACAGAGGTGTGACTAACCGCCTGCCGTTGTTCAGTGCCCTGGTGCCGTAGCACCATGAACAGAATACCACACGGACAAGCAAAAAGCAAGCGGCCACGATCTCGCCCGGCGCGGTCTTTGCTGCTGTCTGTACGGTGTATGCGTCACGGTCCGTCCGGGCATACCCCTGGGGGATATGGGCCCATGGTGAGCCAGGTAGTGACCTTCCCGGATAGCCGGACGATTTCAAAAAGGTTTTTCGGAGACTGGTTTCAGAAAAAACGTGCAAGCAAAAAGAGTTTCCCCTGATGGGATATGTATAACCCTGTACGCTCTAGCCGTTTGACCCAACAGGCATCGCCGATAATTGTACAACATACACAAAGTGGGCAAAAATTTCACATCTTGTCTACACAAAGTCGCACAGAAGTGATATACTATAAATAAACAATACCATAATGAAAGGGGTAATTCCGTATGTACCCTGCATTAGATATCGCAAAGTACATTGTCACGAAGTGCAAGCGAGACGAAAAACCAATTAGCAATCTACAACTTCAAAAGATTCTGTACTACATTCAGAGGGAATATTTGCATTTTGATAGCTTGGCTTTCCCCGACAGCATAGAGGCGTGGCGTTTTGGCCCAGTTGTCCCAACCGTCTATTATTACTTCTGTGGTTCGGGAGCTATGCCGCTTATCCCATTTCTAGAATTTGATGGCACATCCATTTCTAATGAAGACAAGAGTACAATTGATAGAATTGTCGAGGCCAAACGAGAACTTAGACCGTGGGTAATGGTACAGGAGACACATAAAGCTGGCGGCGCCTGGGACCAAACTTATCAGGCATATCGAGAAGGAAAAATATCACGCCCAATTATTCCTGTTGAGCTGATTAAAATGGAAACGGTGGGATAATCTGTGGACTTGCAAAAAGAGGGGCAACAGAGATCAGAATTCAAACGTCTTTTGTTTGATTTAGCCCAAGACCAAGAATTGCCAAATGTCCCCTATCGAAAAGTCGACTTTTATAAAAGACTCGAAAATCTGTATTGTCCGCAAGATGGGACCAGTGGCTTTCGACATTTTTATTCAGATATTTTTAGTTCTCTTTCCGAAATACAAGGAGAAGAGAGCGCAGGAAGTATAGATGTTCTCGTCCAAAATTTAGATGAACTTCGCCGAGGTTATCAAGTCAAGAATTCCACAAAAACAGGAGAATTAATTGACGCCACTAAAAGCATAAATAAATTATACGATCACGTCAATTTAGAGTATGCTAGGCTACGTCAACTCGAGGCGGGGGAGTATTCAATATCTAGCGATGGTGCTATAGTAGAACTCCGCACACAAATCAAAGACTTAAGCGGGCAAGTTGTTTCAGCAAAGAATGATGTAACAGCTGTAAATGAAACCATCAAAAGTGCGCAAAAAGAATACATAACCATCCTTGGTATTTTTGCTGCAATTCTGCTAGCTTTTGTTGGCGGAATAACATTTTCTACATCTGTACTTGAAAACATAGGAAAAATCGATACATATCGGATTCTACTAATCGCACTTGTCCTTGGACTTGTCCTTGTAAACGTTCTATATGGTCTATTTTATTATATTTATCGCATAGCAAGAAATGAGAAAGAAATCAGAGTTTATCCTATGCTCATAGCAAATGTTGTGTTTATTCTTTTAATGGCAAGTGTAGTATTCGCGTGGTTTAATGGGACTATAGAGCGCAGAGATGAACGTATTCTCCATTCATCAAATGTTCAAGGTTTTGTAGATACAAATTCAGATTCTCCCGAAAGCACAAACTAAAGATATTGACTCATAACAAAAACGCTTTTCGGAAACTGACTTCCGAAAAAACGCAAAATCCTAAAAAGGGTTTTTTGCAACTTGTGGCAAAAAAAGGTTTCTCCACTCCTGGGGAAATTCGCAACTTGTGGCGAAAATGTCGCAACTTCTTGCGATGGGCGTCCCCACTTGTGGGCACGATGGTTTTCTCCCACTTGTGGAGGAAAGAAAAGGGCCGGGGTATAGTCCCCGGTCCTCTCATTATGTGCTAGGGCCTAACAGTTCCCGCCTTGCTGGGAAATGGCCTCCAGCTTTTTGACGGCGCTTGCAAATGCCTCCATATCGACCGGCTCACTGTCCAGCACTTTCAAGGCACGATACGGAATGATCGACGCGCCGGTGTCCAGGTGGTCCAGCACTTCGGCGGCGAACACCAACTGGCCCGGTGTGGCGTCCTGGGGGTGCTCCAAAATATGTTTCATCGCTGCGCCCACCAATTCCCGCTCCTGTTTATGCCTCGCTGCGTTCTCCTTGGCCCAGGCTTGGCGCTTCTTTAGGTTCTCTGCGTATGTGCGCTTCCGCTTCTCTGCGGGCGTCAGTTCCTCGTCGGCCATAGAATAGCCCTCCTTTTCGATTTCGCTTGTAATGCATTTATTTCGCGCTCTGTGTGCCCCTTTTCGTAGGGGTATGTTTACCCGTCTTGGCCTCCCGGTGCAATCCTGGCCCGTCTGACGCTTTATAGGAGCGGGACGGGCAGGAAAGCGCCGGTTTCTGTGTCAACTGACGTTGAACCACTCGCAATAATGCCAGATCGAGGACGGCGGGCGCATATTGCATCTACCTTCTTCCCAGATGTCTTGCGCCCAGTAGTAGGCGTCAGCCGGGCGGATAATCCAAGCTGGTATATCCACCGTCCCAAATCCTTTCGCAAAGTTCCTCGACTGACGCAATTTCTCGCCTCCCTTCTCGTCCCGTGTTGTCCCTGGCCGGGTCAATCGTCCACCATATCCCGATACCGCGACGCGATTTCTTCCGGCGTCATCATTTCCCCAAGCGGCTGCTCCTTCTTCACGGCCTCTACCTCTACCTTGTCCGTCAGGCCCTGGCCGGAATTTTTCAGCAAGAAAATGCTTGTCGCGTTGTCCGATGCCTTTATCAAACTGGCCTGGGCTATAATGCTTGCCCAGCTGCTCCGCAGACGGTCCAGGTATTCACACGTCGGCGTGTTCTGGTTCCTCTGAATGTAGGCATACAGATATTGCCTCGACACACCGAGGGCCGAAGCAAAGCCAAGCATAGATCATGGCGGCGTCTGCCATTTTCTTGCATCGTTCCATGGCTCCAAGCCCTTGTGTGTCTGGCCTCCATGCCATGCCATCGTAGCAGTACCACGATTTACGCTCTGGAACGTACCGCGCCTGTTGTTTGAAAACGTCTGCGAAAAGATTTCCGGCTCCTATGTCGTTCCATCCGTACCGCTTGTTATCCTCCGGGTGGAACGGGGTCAAATCAATTTTGATAGGTCATCACCTGCCTACTTACTACATCGACGAGCGGGACCGTCAAGCACTCTTTATGCTGTCCGCGCTGTCCAGCTTCTTCAAAAGAGCCGGTATATTTACATAATATACACCGCCGCTCTTTACATTTGGCACGGAGCCGTCTTTGCAGCCGTTCCGCAAAAAGAACTGGGAGAGGCCCGTCGTGATCGACGCATCTTTAATTTTCTGAAACGGTGCTTCTTTCAACGGCTTCACCTCCCGGCAGTTTCCCGTTGGCCGCTTTGCGCTGCCAATACGTCCGATTGTATTCCCGGACCTTGTCTTTGTTCTTTGCTCTCCATTCCCGGTAATACTGGGCGCGTGTCTCCCGCTCTTTTAGGCTCAAACAGTCTTTCAACGCTCTCACTCCTTTTCGTTTTCGTTTTTCTTGACAAGTGCTGTTTCGCTTGCTATACTTGTCATAGACCCGGAAAAACATAATTTCTTTCGTTTTCCTTGTCATCTTCATTATACACCCAGGAAAACGAAAATGCAACAGATTTCCCGTTTTTATTTTTGTGAACAATAGAAACATAATTCACTGTCTGGAGGATGAATGAATGTCAAGGAAAAAAGAGTCGTCATATGTTACGGAAAAACGCCCTTTCCCCAGTAGGTTGCGCCGCATTATGCAGGAACACGGGACCACGCAAAAAGACCTTGCGGCGGCAATAAAAAAACAGCCGCAGACGGTGAGCCTATACGTCACAGGGCAAAGCGCCCCGGACGTTGACACCCTCCGGGCCATCGCAGACTATTATAATGTTTCTGCTGATTGGCTGCTGGGACGGCCTCACAGTACAAAGACGCTTAATGCTGATGTTGCGTCTGTCTGCCTCTATACTGGCCTGTCTGAAAAGGCTGTGCAGACATTGCATGATTCTATGGATAGCGACAAAGAGCTTGCCGCATTTGAGGCTAAACAGCCCTATTTTTCAAGCGGCGTAGCTGGAAGAATTGAATGGCTAATCGAGGAGAAGATCAAGCTGACAAATATTAACGAGTGTGTAGCCACTTCTGCAATTATGAAATGGCAAGCGGATGGGGACAGCAGAGAACAGATAATCCGCAATCAGCTCACGGGAATAAAGGGAGGGCCAAGAGTTATTTTGCCAGCAAGGGACGGCGCCCGGTATTACCGTCAAGAGGCTATTGACGTTTTTTCAAGTATTGTTGATGCGTGGATAGAAGAAGATTATAACGACATTCTCGAAGATCAAAAGCATGCCAGGGAAAAATATAAAGACTGGGACAGGGGTGATACTGATGCCGTCGATCCGCAAGATAACGACGAATGAGGGGACCTATTATGAGATAGGCGTCCGGCGTGGCCGGAAACAACCTCGCGTGTATACTCGCTGGAAGCCGTCGCCCACCTGGAGCGCCAAGACGGTGCAAAAGAAGCTGGAAGATTACGCGAGGGACTTTGAACGCCAGGTCAAGGACGGTAAAATAGTCACCCGGAAAGAGCAGCAGGAGCGGGACCGACAGGCGGCGGAAGAAGCGGCCAAAATTCTGACGGTCAGGCAATACGCCGAAAAGGTCTATTTACCCGCGAAGAAGGTCAGGCTTGCCGAAGCCACGCGGGACAGCTATCAACGCTGTTTCGACAACTGGATATTCCCCGCAATCGGTGACAAGCGTATAGACGAGGTCACGGCGGAGGAAATAGACTCCCTATTGCTTAACCTCCAATCTGACGGCAAAGCATACTCTAGCTGCGTGAAGTGCTACGCCGTGTTGTCGGGCCTGTTCAAGCGGGCTCGCAAAAAGCGGGTGATCCCGGTCAATCCGATGGACCTTGTGGACCGTCCCACGCCTCGCAAGGATGAAATTATTAAAGACGAGGTTGACTCCTGCACCGTCGCGGAAGTCCGCTACATCATGGAATGTCTGGAAAAGGAGCCGTTGAAGTGGCAAGCGTATATTCGTTTGCTCATCGACACGGGATGTCGGCGCGGTGAGATTTCCGCCTTGAAGTGGTCTGCCGTGGACTTCACAAACAATCAGATCGCCATAGTTAGCAACGTCTGTTATACTCCCGATGCCGGGTCATACCTTGACACGCCCAAGAGCAGACGGACCCGCACCATCGACGTGGGGCCGGAGGTGATCGCCTTATTAAAGGAGGTCCAGCGGGAACAGGTCAAAAACGGCATATCACAATTCGTATTCCCGAAGCGAGGGAAGAACAGTGAACCGATGTTCGCCACGTCACCGACAAAATACCTTGCCACGTTCTCGGACCGCTACGGGGTAGAGCTGCACCCGCACAAGCTCCGGCACACCTACGCCAGCATAGGTATCACCAACGGTGCCGACGTTGCCAGCATAGCGGAGAACCTGGGCCACTCTGACAAGGCTGTTACCCTCCGTATGTATACTGACGCCAACAAGGAGAGCCGCAAGCGGGCAGGAAACATTGTCCGGGACAGCATCAAGGAGGACACGCCCCAGGACGGCGAGAAGCAGAACGCCGGGTAAACTTCACCCATGAGCGGGACGAAAAGAGCATAGAAAAAGCCGGGCAGTTTATCACTGTCCGGCCCATTTTTGGAGAAGGTGGCGGTTTTTGTGGCGGTTTTTCATTTTTCCCGTTTTCGATTGCATAAAATAAAAAACCCGCAATCCATTGGGATTACGGGCTTTGCTCGTGGAGCTGCTGGGCGGATTCGGACCGCCGACCTCGTCATTACCAATGACGCGCTCTACCGACTGAGCTACAGCAGCTGGCGACCGAGAAGGGACTTGAACCCTCGACCTCCGGCGTGACAGGCCGGCGTTCTAACCGACTGAACTACCCGGCCACGAGCTTTTCGCGAGCTTTATGATTATACAAACTTCTTCCCTTCCTGTCAAGAAAAATTTCTTCCGTCCGCGCATTTTCTTCCCATACGGCCCGCGGTGGCCCTCGGATTAACCATTTCTTAATTTTTCGTAATTTTTTGTTGCCTTTTCAAAGGAAATCATATATAATGGGGAAAATCCTAAGATAAGGTAGTGATATTATGGCTGGTAGTCACCTGGCTCCGAGTTCCTCGTCCAGATCAAACAAAGACCGTTCCCGCGCCGCTGAGCCTGCCCGCAGCACGCCCCGGCGCAGCAGCTATGACCGGGATTATGACCGAGACTACGATCGGGATTACGACCGGGACTATGACCGGAATTATGACCGCGGCTATGACCGGGATTACGACCGGAACGGCG
Organism: uncultured Oscillospiraceae bacterium; assembly: GCA_947631675.1. Next base: position 8,708 of record CANRMG010000020.1, on the reverse strand, counting down.
GCCGCCGTTCCGGCGGCAATGGCGGCAGAGGCGGCAACGGCGGCGGCGCGTGGAAGACCGTGCTGCTGGTGATCCTGCTGATCGTGGTACTGGCCGCCATCGGCTTTTTGCTGTGGCAGATGTTCGGCGATCAGATCATGGGCCTGGCGGGCAAAAAGCAGACCCCGCCCCCGGCGGCGGACACCCCGGCCAGCGGCACCACCCAGATCACCGCAGAATATGGCAACGGCAAGAGCCTTTCCGATAACCTGACCATCTCTCAGGGCACCCGTCAGGCCCCCGCGGACCTGGTCGGCGACACCGCCGCGAAGGTGCTGGACGTGGCCTGGACCGACGGCAAGGGGCCCAATGAGCCCGTGTACGTCACCGTCTCCGACCCCTCCTTTACCGACGGCGACGGCCTGTCCGTTTACAGCTACGCGGAGGATGACGCCGGCTCCGGCCAGTGGAAGGAGATCGGTACATACGCCATCCGCGACCAGGCGGTCACCTTCCAGGCGGAGGACGACGTGGCCTCCCTGGCCTTCGCGGTCATCAGCGCCAATCCCGCCCCCACCGATACCCCCGCGCCCAGCATGGAGCCCACCACGCCCACGCCTGAGCCCACTGTGGAGCCCACGCCCGCGCCCATCGTGGCCGTGGACTACGGCGCCTATGGCAGCGCCCAGCCCGGCGTGTACGCCCAGGTGGACGAGATCGAGGACGACGAGGTCTACGTCATGGCCCTGGTGCGCAATATGCCCGCCGACGCGGGTGAGAACGAGGCCGAGCCCGCCCCCGAGCCCACGGAGAACACCGGGAGCACCGACGGCGGCATGACCATCTCCTATGTGAACGCCGCCGACGGCACCACTACCGCCGCGCCCGAGACCGGCGCCGACAGCGGGACGGCTTACACCGGCCCCGTCGCCTCCGTGCTGATGAACCTGGACGGCACCAATATGCGCACGGTGGACATGAACATGTTCCAGGCCGCGGACGGCACCTGGTGCCTGGACGGCACCATCACCGCCGGCATGCTCTGGACCTCCAACCGTGACTACTACAACGGCGGCTACCGCTACTCCCTGGGCAACAACGACGCCTACATCAACCTGGCGGACGACGACACGAACATGATCCTCACGGACAACCACGTGAAGACCCGCTTCCTCATCGAGAACGCGGAGATGGCCGACGGCTCCGAGCTGCAGACCGTCACCTACGCCGATTCCGGCCGCCACTACATCAATAAGATGGAGATGGTGGCGGACGCCGTCACCCCCGACGACTTCCCCGCCACCGGCAACACCAGCAGCGACGATACGCCGGGCCAGACCATCCCCAGCGGCCACGTGCTGTATCTGGGCAGCGGCGTCATGCCGGAGAGCGACGCGGTGGCCCGGGACATCCTGCAGTTCACCGTCTCCGACGAGGAGAGCGACGCCCTGCAGGTGATGCTCTTCAAGCTGGACGACACCATCGCGGCCCCCGCCGCCAGCACCACCGCCGTCACCAGCCGGATCGTGGTCCCCTCCGTGGACGAGACCACCAACCTGAGCTTCCTGGAGGTCCGGGACGGCGACACCATCCTGCAGAACGGCGTGGACTACACCGTCAACGCCCGCGTGTATAACGACACCGTCGTGGTGGTCGTGCGGTTCATGGGCCAGTACACCGGCCAGGTGGTCCGTACCTATCCGGGCACGAAGGTGCTGTGCAACGACGTGTTCACCGAGGCGTCTCCCTCGCCGGAGCCCTCCGCCAGTCCCTCTCCCAGCCCTGGGCCCACCGCGACGCCGGGCCCGACCCAGCCCACAGCCACACCGGGTCAGACCCAGCCCACCCAGGAGCCCGGACCCCAGACCCAGCCCACGCAGCCTCCTACGCAGCCCACACAGCCACCTGTACAGCCGACGCAGCCGCCGCAGGAGACTCAGCCGCCTGTACAGACCCAGCCGCCTGCGGAGAATCCCTCGGGGACCGACACCAATCCCCCCGCTGGCGAGGACCCTTCAGAGACCAACACCTGATAGGATAAAATACCGCACCGCCTGATGGCGGTGCGGTATTTGTTTTGTCCTTTTTATACCTCAGGCGTCTCCAGAAGCCCCCAGACCACCCACAGCATAGGCTCGGTGAGGCTCAGGCCCAGACCGAAGAAGTCCTGGATGAGGTATGCCAGGAACGCCGCCCCCAGGGCCGGATACAGGGTCCCGTGCTTCCGGCGCTTTATCCATGTGACCAGGGACGCGCCGATGGCGGCCAGGTAAAGTCCCGCGCCGATGACGCCTGTGTTCACAAGATACCCCAGATACACGTTGTGGGCGTTGGACACCTTGGCCACGGTGTTGCGCACCTCGCTGTACCACTCGATGGTGAACCGCTGGCCCGTGGTGCCGGGGCCGCTTCCCAGCCATGGCTTTTCTTTGAACAGCTCCCAGGCCTGCTTCCATATCTGACCCCGGTGGGAGCCGAACTCGTCCGCCAGATGCCCGTGGAGCACCTGGCTCATCTCGTAGATCGTCCCGCTCCTCCCCGGCCAAAACCACAGGGCCCCCAGGCCCAAGGCGGTGACGCCGCCGCTTATGCCCCCGGCGATCCGGGCAGTCCGGTCCCGCCGGATGCACACGGGTATGGCTACGAGGGCGCACCCGGCCACGGCCACCAGTCCAGCGTCCACGTCGCAGGCGGCGATGACGCCGAAGCTGAGGGCCGCCGGCAGGAACAGGACCTTGTCCCATCTCTCCTCCGACAGCGCCGCGTATATGGCCAGCAGGGGCCCGGCCAGACACAGGTACGCCGACACCAGACCCACGTTGCCGATGGTGCCGAGGAAGGCGCTGTTGTAGGCCACGTATTTATCGTAGTAGTTGGTGCCCTCCGGGTAGAACCAGAAGGGGTCCAGGCCGAAGAGCTGCAGCACCGCGATGACGCAGCATACCACCGAGGAGAACCCCAGAGCCCAGGCGTACCGCCGCCGGGGCCGGGCCAGAGCGGACACCCCGAAAAAGCAGGCGGCATACAGCACCGTGGTGAGGTAGCCGTCGTTGCGGTTGGAGCCCATGAGGCATACGGAGCCGTAGTCCGATACTATGGCTGATATTCCCCCCGCCGCCAGGAATGCCCCCACCAGCAGGTGGGCCGGGCGCACATGGGGATGATACCGCTCCCCCCGGGCAAGGCCCGCCAGCAGCAGCACAGCGGTCATGGCCAGCCAAGCCCCCGTGGCGATGACGAAGAACCGGAACTTGGAGCCGGTGACATCGTCGTAGCCCTGGAAGCCCACATACAGGGGGAACAGCCCCAGCATGATCAGTATGAACTTGTCTGTGACCCATTGGGCCCTTTGAAGCAGCTTCATAGGCCTCCTTAGCATGATCTGCGGTTCCGGCGTCAGCCGGGAGCAGATCGCTTCAGATTATTATATAATGGCCGTCTACGGCCATTATAGCCCAGGAGGCGCCGTTTCACAAGGCATTGAAAAGTTGGAAATAATATGCTATAGTAATTGAGACTTTTCACCGGAGAGGGGGCACGGGCGGCATATGGAGAACTTTTACGCCCTCATCGCCCGGATGAAGAACATCGACCGCTGGGCCCTGATGCGCTCGGTCACCCGGGAGAACGTGCAGGAACACAGCCACATGGTGGCGGTGCTGGCCCACGCGCTGGCGGTGATCCGCCGGGACGTGTTCGGTATCTCCTGCGACCCCAACGCCGCGGCTGCGGCGGCCCTCTTCCACGACGCGGGAGAGATCCTCACCGGCGACCTTCCCACCCCCATCAAGTACAATAACCCCGACATCATGGCCGCCTACCGGCAGGTGGAGTCCGAGGCCGCCCAGAAGCTCCTGGGCATGCTGCCGGAGGCCCTGCGCCCGGCCTACGCGCCGCTTCTGGCAGAGCCGGACCCCGAACTCAGACCCCTGGTGAAGGCGGCGGACAAGCTCTCCGCCTACATCAAGTGCATCGAGGAGCGCCGGGCGGGGAACGACGAGTTCCTCCAGGCCGAGCAAAAGACCCTGGACGCCCTGCGGGGGTATGACCTTCCCGAAGTAGACTGGTTCCTGGAGCACTTCATCCCCGCCTTCGAGCTGACGCTGGACGAACTGGGGACCATGGAATACCGGGAACCGGACCTTAACAAGTAATAAACTGCCTCAAAGGAGACTATTATCATGCGTATGCACGCCGAAGACAAGACCATGGAAAAGATCGTGGCCCTGTGCAAGAACAGGGGCTTCATCTTCGCCGGCTCCGAGATATACGGCGGCCTGGCCAACTCCTGGGACTACGGGCCTCTGGGCGTTCTGATGAAGCAGAACGTGAAGAACGCCTGGTGGAAGAAATTCGTCCAGGAGTGCCCCTACAACGTGGGCCTGGACGCCGGCATCCTCATGAACCCCCGGGTGTGGGAGGCCTCCGGCCACGTCACCAATTTCAACGACCCCCTCATCGACTGCAAGGCCTGCAAGCGCCGTCACCGCGCCGATAAACTCATCGAAGAGTGGGCAAAGGAGACGGGCACGGACATCAACGTGGAGGCTCTCACCAACGACGAGATGGTAGAGTATATCCGGGAAAAGCAGATCCCCTGCCCCGGCTGCGGCGCCTCGGATTTCTCCGACATCAAAAAGTTCAACCTGATGTTCAAGACCCACCAGGGCGTCACCCAGGAGTCCGGCACGGACGTGTACCTGCGGCCGGAGACCGCCCAGGGCATCTTCGTGGACTACAAGAGCGTGTTGCGCACCACCCGGAAAAAGCTGCCCTTCGGCATCTGCCAGATCGGCAAGTCCTTCCGCAACGAGATCACCCCGGGCAACTTCACCTTCCGCATCCTGGAGTTCGAGCAGATGGAGCTGGAGTTCTTCTGCGAGCCGGGCTCTGACCTGGAGTGGTTCAAGTACTGGCGCGAGTTCTGCCACAAGTGGCTGCTGGAGCTGGGCATGACGGACGAGTATCTGCGCCTGCGCGACCACACCCCCGAGGAGCTGAGCTTCTACTCCAAGGCCACCACGGACTTTGAGTACCTGTTCCCCTTCGGCTGGGGCGAGCTCTGGGGCATCGCGGACCGCACCGACTACGACCTGACCCAGCACCAGACCTTCTCCGGCGAGAAGATGGAGTACAAGGAAGAGGGCATGGCCGAGGGCTTCATCCCCTACGTCATCGAGCCCAGTCTGGGCGCGGACCGTGTCATGCTGGCCTTCCTCATCGACGCCTACGACGAGGAGCAGGTGGGCGTGGACAAAAAGGGCAACCCCGACGTGCGCACGGTGCTGCACCTGCATCCGCAGCTGGCGCCCTATAAGTGCGCGGTGTTGCCTCTTTCCAAGAAGGACGTGCTCGCCGGCCCGGCGAAGGAGCTGTGCCAGCAGCTTTCCAAGGAGTTCTCCTGCGACTACGACGAGACCGGCTCCATCGGCAAGCGCTACCGCCGCCAGGACGAGATCGGCACCCCCTTCTGCGTGACCCTGGACTTCCAGACCGTGGGCGACGGGGAGATCCCCGCCGACAACTGCGTCACCGTCCGGGAGCGGGACAGCATGGAGCAGGTGCGCATCCCCATGGATCAGGTAGCGGACTACATCGCCCAGCGCATCAAGTATTAAGACGTGAACGAGGAACAAAGGCCCGCTGAGGAAAAGCTCACCGCGGGCCAGTCCTTTGTAAAGAGCATCCGCCCGCTGGGCTGTGCGCTGTTCCTGATCCTGGCCGTGCTGGTGACGGCCATATGCCTCACCGCGGGCCGCGACCCCATCCCGGGCTATACGCCCCCGGAGCGGGCCAGCTATGAGAACGACCTGAGCCAGCTGGAGCAGGTATTGGAGGAGCAGGTGTTCCCGAAGCTCGACCAGTATGGGCTCACCGCCGAGGTCACCGGCGACACCGTCACCGTGACGGTGGACGGCAACCTGGCCGCCGCCCGGTCCGCCATCCTCCGCTACTTCCCGGAGGACCTTATCACCTTTGAAAGGGGCTGAAAGCGCGTGAAGATAACGCTCGCCGCCGCCGCGCCGGAGATACTGCCCGGCCAGCCGGGCCGGAACATGACCAACGTCCTGGCCGCCATCAGCCGCGCCCGGGACGACGGCTGCTCCATCCTGGTGCTGCCCGCGAATCTGCCCGAGGATATGAACCGGGGCGCCATCGAGCGCCAGGCCGGGAAGATGACGGTCTACCCCCTCATGCAGGAGCCCCTGCCCCGGGAGGAGCTGCTGCACCACCACGACCTGGACATCCTCTGCTGCTCGGCGAACACCCCCTCCACCGTCTCCTCCCACTACGATAACCTCAACCTGGCAGGCCTTTCAAGCCACGAGAACATGGCCGTGGTGGTCATGGCCTGCCCCATGGGCGGCGACGGGGGGACCCTCTACACCGGTCAGTGCATCATCGCCCAGAACGGCGCCATCCTCGCCAGCGGCGACGGCTATGTGACGGCGAAGGTGTCCATCCCCAGCCGGGAGAAGGCTGCGCCGGTGGAGGACACCATCACCGACCAGCCCCACACCCCCTGGACCCCCTTTCCAGAGGAGCTGCCCCGGATCCTGAAGCTGCAGGCGGACGGCCTGGCCCGGCGGATGATGTCTGTGGGCGCCACCCAATTGACCGTGAACATCGATCGGACCGCCTCTTCCCTGCTGGCTACGGCCGCCTGCGTGCAGGCGGTGGATAAGCTGAAGCTGTCCCGCAAAAACATCCACGTCACCGCCGACGGCAACCGGGCCAACGCCATCGCCGCGGCTCTGGGCGTCACGGTGGGAGGCCAGAACGGCCTCGTGGTGGACGGAACGGACCTGACGGTCCGGGTGCTGGACGGGATAAAGCCGGCCGGCTACGCCGTGAACGCCACGGTGCCCCGGAGCGTGGCGCGGCTCGTCATGCGCCACTACGCCAACACCTGCGGGGACATGGCCCTGTCGGTGCCTATCCGGTCCATCTGCCTGGACGACGGCGCCCGGCCCTGGACGCTCTACGATTTTCTGCTCCACTTCTCCCTGGTCTACGACCTGCCCAAATGGAGTCAGGCCCGGCTTTTGGAGGACACCTTCGAGTCGGAATACGACCTGGAGGCCATTCAGAAGGTGCTGGACACCTTTTTCGATGTGTACCGCCGGCCCGAGGCCTGCGACGGCCCCGCGGTGTTCTCCCTGGAGGTCCAGCCCCCCGCCGCCAACGTATGAACATACCTCTCCCGCCCGCCGGCCGGCGGACGGGAGCTTTTTACCGCCCCTTCGACATCTCCCGTGGCGGGACCGTGATACCATAGAGCCGCGCATCGGCGCGGAAAAAGGAGACTGCCCATGCTCCAAAGCAAAAAATTCAACCTCTATGCCCTGGCGCTGGTGATCGTGTGCCTGGTATACATGTTCCTGGGTGCCGCTTTGGAGAGCGGCGGCCGGGAGCTGGCGCCCCGGTTCGCCGCGGCGGCGGACTGGACGGACGATATGGTCCGCATGCCCGTGGCCGTGGGGAACTGGCTGGCCGTGGCGGGCATCCTGCTGGGCGGGCTGCTCCTGTACAAGTGCGGCCCCCGGATGGGCCTGGCTGCCGGCTCCGCCCTGGGGGCGCTGGGGTGTCTTGCCGTGGCAGCCGCCGGCGGCAGGAGCGGCTACTGGCTGTACACGGCGGGCCAGTGTCTGCTGCCCTGGGCGGCGGCTATGATCCGCCTGGGCGCGGCGGGCCTTATCGTGAGCTGGTTCGCCCGGCTCAGGGGCCGGGCCCTGGGCCTGATCTCCCTGGGCGGCGGGCTCTACAGCGCCATCGGCGGCAGCGCCGTGGCCCAATTCATCACCGACCGGCTGGGTGGGACCATGGGTCCCCTGGCTGCCGGGGCCGCGGCGGCCTTGGGCCTCGCGGCGGTGTGCGCCTGCTTCCTGCTGCGGGACACGCCCGAGGAGACGGGTATGTATCCCGACGGGGCGGGCCGCCCCCCTGAGGGAGAGCCGGAAGAGGACGAGCCCTGGCCCACAGGCCGGGTCCTTCGGTCCTGGCGGGTCTGGGCAGCGCTGGTGAGTCTGGGGGCGCTGGCGGCCGTGGCCGCCGGGTGGATGAGCTTCCTGGCGCCCCGGCTCATGGCGAGGCATGGGGGCGGCGACGCCCTGGTGGTCCTGGCGGGGCCCTGGCTGGCCCTGGGGGCCATCTTCGCCCTGCCCGTCGGCTACCTCTTCGGCTGGCTGGGCGACAGGCTGGGGGCCATGAACGCCGTCCGGCTGCTGGGCCTGGGAGAGGCGGCCGCCGTGTGCGTGCTGTGGTTCTTCCCCAAGGAGCTGGGCGCAGCTGAGGGCATATGCCTGTGCGCCGCTTCCGCCCTTCTCATGGGCGCCGCGCCGGTGGTGATCTACAGCGCCATCGCCCAGGTATACGGCCGGCGGCAGTATCTGTCCGTGGGGCGGGTGCTGTTCCCGGCGCTGGCGCTGGCGGCGGTCCTGACCGGGCCCATAGGGGCCCTGCTGGGCGGCGGGGAACGGGCAAGGCTGTATATCGGACTTCTCGCCCTGACCGGGCTGGGGGTGCTGACCTCGTTTTTCCTGCGACCGGAGAAAAAACAATAAAAATCAGGGTGTGCTTTACAACACACCCCGCTTTTTTATATGCCGACTTGACGGCGCTCTGACCCGACGTGCGGCCGGCCCTTCCAGTGCTGGCATAGCGCGGCACAGCCCGACAGTACACCTGCGCACCGTTTCGCTTCGCTCAACAATGTGCTATGCAGGCGC
>CANRMG010000019.1 GCA_947631675.1 uncultured Oscillospiraceae bacterium | reverse complement strand
GCATGTCATAGGCCATGGTCTCGCCCCGGGTCTGGCCGCCCATGCCGTAGGAGTTGTTGAAGATGTTGTACAGGATGGGCATGCCCTGATCCCGGCCGCTCTCCCAGAGGGTGCGGAACTGGTCCATGGCGGCGAAGTTCATGGCCTCCCACACGGGGCCCCGGCCCAGCGCGCCGTCGCCGATATTGCAGACCACGATGCCGTCCTTGTGGTTGATCTTCTTGAACAGGGCCGCGCCGGTGGCGATGGTGCCGCTGCCGCCCACGATGGCGTTGTTGGGGTAGACGCCAAAGGGGAGGAAGAAGGCGTGCATGGACCCGCCCATGCCCTTGTGGAAGCCGTTTTCCCGGGCCAGTATCTCGCTGAGGGCGCCGTACACCACGAACCGGATGGCCAGCTCCTTCACGTCTTTGGCCGGGCCCATCTTTCCACCCAGCTTTTCCACGGCCCGCAGGGTGTGACCGCCCAGAAAGTTCTCCATGATGTCCAGGAGGGTCTGGTCGTCCAGCTTCTGGATGCAGCTGAGGCTCTTGGCCAGGATCTCGCTGTGGCTGCGGTGGCTGCCGAAGGTGAAGTCGTGCTGGCCCAGCAGGAAGGCCTGGCCCACGGCGGCAGCCTCCTGGCCCAGGGACAGGTGCGCCGGGCCGGGGTAGGAGGTCTCGATGCCGTTATAGGCGCCCTGGGTCTTGATCTGGCTGAGCATGGATTCAAATTCCCGCAGGATGGTGATGTCCCGCCAGATGCGGATCAGGGCCTCGTCGCCCAGCTTCTCCCGCTCGGCGGCGATGGGGGTGTTATAGGCGTTGACGGGGATGTCGTCAAAGTGGATGGTTGCCGGAGCACGGAGCTCCACAGGATCGACAAATAAACTTTTCGGCATATCGATGCCCTCCTTTAAAGCTGAAACAGCGCTTCACGTATGATCTCGCCTACGGACGGGTGGGGGAATACGAGCTTTTGCAGCCGCTCCACGGGCAGCTCCGTATCCACCATCATAGCGGCGGGCAGGATGAGCTCGGAGGCGTAGCTGCCGATCATGTGGCAGCCCAGCACCCGGTGGGTGTCCAGGTCCACGATGAGCTTGATGAAGCCCTTGCCCTTCTCGTTCTCCGCCTGGTAGCGGCCGGCGTAGTTCATAGGCAGCTTGATCTGCTTGACGTGCAGGCCCTGGGCCTCGGCGCTCTCCTTCGTCTCGCCCACGTCCGCCACCTCCGGGTCGGTGTACAGCACCGTGGGCACCACGTTGTAGCGCATCTCGTCGGCCATGCCCAGCATGTGGTTCACGGCCACCTCCGCCTCACGGTAGGCGGTGTGGGCCAGCATGGCCTTGCCGTTGCAGTCGCCCACGGCGTACACGCCGGCCACGTTGGTGCACATGTGCCGGTCCGTGACGATGGCGGAGCGGTCCATTTCGATGCCCAGGCTCTCCAGACCCAAATTTGCGGTAAAGGGCCGACGGCCTACGCTCACCAGCACCATGTCGCACTTCAGTTCCTTCCGCTGGCCGTCCTCCTCATAGACCACGCCGTCCGCCGTCAGCTCCTTCACCGGGCAGGACAGCTTGAAGTCCATGGTGTCCTTGTACGCGCCCATGATGATGCGGCACATCTCCGGGTCTATGGGGCCGCCGATCTTCGGCAGGGCCTCTATCACCGTCACGTGGCTGCCCACGGAGGCGAAGTAGCAGGCCATCTCCAGCCCGATGACGCCGCCGCCGATGACCGCCAGCTCCTCGGGCAGGTCCTTGCAGGACAAAAGCTCCCGGTTGGTCACGGCAAAGCCGGTGTTGAGGGCCTCCCGCAGGCCGGGGATGGGGGGGATGGCCGTCTCCGAGCCGGTGGCGATCACCAGACGGGCGCAGGCGTAGTCCTGGCCCTCCGCGGTCACGATGAAGCCGTCGCCGCCCCGGCCCTTGATCCTGGCGTTGGCGCTGATGACGGTGACCTTGTTGGCCTTCATGGTCTGGGCCACGCCGCCCACCAGGCTCTGGATGACCTTGGCCTTGCGCTCGATGACCTTGGCGTGGTCGAAGGCGGGCTCGCCCACCGTCACGCCGAAGGCGGCGCTCTCCGTGGCGTGGCGGTATAGCTTTGCGGAATAGAGCAGGGTCTTGGTGGGGATGCACCCCTCGTTCAGGCAGGTGCCGCCCAGGTGGGTGCCCTCCATAAGGGCCACCTTCATGCCGCCCTGGGCCGCCCGCTCGGCGCACAGGTATCCGCCGGGGCCGCCGCCGATGACGATGAGATCGTATGTATCCATATCTGTCCTCCCTTATTTGGCCAGAAGGGCGGTGAAGCTCTCCAGCTCTTTGCACAGCTCCTGCATGAACCGGGCCGCCGGCGCGCCGTCCACCACCCGGTGGTCCAGCGTCAGGCTCAGGCCCATGGCGGGGTAGAGCTGGACGCCGCCGTCGGGGCCGGGGCGGATCTGCTGGCTCACGCCGCACACGCCCAAGATGGCCGTCTGAGGCGGGTTGATGATGGGGGTGAAGCTCTTCACGCCCGTGCTGCCCAGGTTGGTGACGGTAAAGGTGCCGCCGGTGAGAAGGTCGGGGCTGATCTTCCCGGAGCGGGCCTGGGCCGCCAGGTCTTTCAGCTGCCTGGATATATCCAGAAGGCTCAGTTCGTCCGCGTGGAAGATGGTGGGCACCATCAGGCCCCGGGGCGTATCCACCGCCACGCCCAGGTTCACATGATGGAACCGGCGCAGGGTCACGCCGTCGTCCAGCACGTGGGCGTTCATATCCGGGTGGCGGAGCAGCACGCGGCTCACCGCGTACAGGATCATGTCGCCCAGGGTGACGCCCGCCAGGTCCTCGTCGGCCTTCATGAGCCTGCGGTAGGCCTGCACCGCCGTGGCGTCGAAGTCGAAGTTCTCCGTCAGCTGGGCCATGCCCTGCAGGGAGGAGGTCATGGACCGGGAGATCACCTTGCGGATGCCGGTGAAGGGCACGTCCTCATATTCCGCCCCGGCCGCGGGCGCGGCAGGCGCGGGGGCAGCGGCGGGGGCGGGAGCGGCTGCACCATGGCGCATGAGCTCGCGCACGTCCCGCTCGATGATCCGGCCGTCCGGGCCGGTGGGGACGGCCTGGGCCGGGTCCACGCCGGACCGCTCGGCCAGCTTTCTCGCCCGGGGGGAGATGTGGGTCTCGCCGGCGGGCGCCGTGGGGGCCGGGGGCGGTACGGGCGCGCTGGTCGCGGGCGCGGGGGCCGGTGCCTCCGGCACAGACGCCGCCGGGGCAGGGGCCGCGCCGTCAGGCCGCAGGGCGGAGCAGTCCTCCCCCTTCTGGCCGATGGCGCAGACGTTCACCAGGCAGGGGACCTCGTCTCCGTCCTGGAAGTATATCTCCAGAAGCTCGCCCTCGGCGGTGGACTCGCACTCAAAGGAGGCCTTGTCCGTCTCGTAGCTGAACAGGATGTCGCCTATCGCCACGTGGTCGCCTATCTGCTTTTCCCACCTGCCGATGATGCAGGATTCTACCGTGATGCCCGCCTTCGGCATCAGCACCGCACTTGCCATGTCATTTCCTCCTTTAAGTCGTATGTCCGGGGACCTGGGTCCGGTCCCAATAGAGCTCTACTCCCAGGGCCTCCAGCCGCTCCCGCCAGGGAGCGGGGGGCTCCTGGTCCGTGATGAGCCGGTCGGCTATGTCCAGACCGCCCAGGGCCACAAAGCCCCGGCGGTCGAATTTCCGGTGGTCCGCCAGCAGAACGGTCCTGTCCGCCGCCCGGATCATGGCCTGCTTCACCTGGACGATGTCCTCGTCCGAGTCCGCCACACCCAGGTGAGTATTGATGCCCCGGCAGGAAAGTATGGCCCAGTCCACATGGTACGAGCCGATGGCCCGCAGGGCGTGGGGGCCCGCCAGGGCCAGCACCTCCGGCTTCAGCACGCCGCCGGTGGATATGATGGTCCAGCTGTCCTGGCCGCTCATCTGGCGAATGATCTCCAGGGAGTTGGTGATGAGGGTGATGTTTCGGAGCGGGCTCATGGCCCGCACGGCGTAGGCCGCCGTGGAGCTCTCGTCCGCCATCACCGTGTCGCCGTCCCGGATCATGGCCGCCAGCTGGCGGGCGATGAGGAGCTTTCCCTCCGGGTTGGTGTTTTTTCGCACCGCGTAGGGCGGGGCCATGTGGTCGCCGCCCCGGAGGATCGCCCCGCCGTAGGTACGGGAGGCGACGCCCTCCCGCTCCAGCTGCTCCAGGTCCCGGCGGATCGTCTCTTCGGAGACGGAAAATTGGGCGCTGAGCCCGCTGACCACGACCCGGCCTTCCGCCCGCAGACACTCTGCGATCATGGCCCGTCTCTCCGCTGCCAGCACTGTTCAGCGCCCCTTTCTCACTTATATTCTATTGTCAAGAATATACTGTTTCCGTCAGTGTGTCAAGATAAAACCAACAACTTTCAACATTATTTGTGGGTTTTCTTTTGAGTTTTGCGGGAAAACATCTGTTTTTCGCTCATTTGAGCGCGGCGGCAGCCCGCTCGGCGGGAAGGCAGGCCCGGTAGCGCTCCATGTACCTGGCGTAGCCCGCGGTCCCAGCGGGGTCGGGGGCATATTCCGTCCGGGGCGCGTCGGCGAAGACCCGGTCCGTCAGATAGTCCTCCAAGGTCTGGCCCGGCCCGCGCCGGACCATATAGGCCGCCAGCAGGGCCATGCCCCAGGGCCCGCCCTCCCCGGCGGTCTCCATGGTGGACACGGGCTTTCCCAGAGCGTCGGCCAGGATCTGGGCCCCCACGCCGGGGGTCTTGAAGAAGCCGCCGTGGCCCAGGAGCCGGTCGATGGCCACATGCTCCTGCTCCTCCAGCAGGTCCATGCCCATGCGCAGGGTGGCCACCGTGCCGTAGAGCTGGGCCCGCATGAAGTTGGGCAGGGTGAGGGCGCTGTCCGGCAGACGCAGGAACATGGGCCGGCCGGTCTCCGCTGCCGCCACGGGCTCGCCGGAGAAGAAGTTGTAGCTCAAAAGCCCGCCGCAGTCCGGCTCGCCCTCCATGGCCGTCTTATACAGCAGAGGGAACAGCGCGTCCATATCTGCGTTCCCGCCGGCGGCGGCGATGGCCTGTCCCAGCAGGCGTATCCAGGCGTCGGCGTCGGAGGTGCAGGTGTTGGCGTGGGCCATGGCCACGGGCCGGCCCGTGGGCGTGGCCACCACGTCGATCTCCGGGTAGTAGCCGGCAAGGTCGTGCTCCAGCACCAGAAGCGCAAAGGCGGACGTGCCGGCGGAGACGCTGCCCGTCCGGGGCAGGACGCATCCGGTGGCCGTCATGCCGGTGCCAGCGTCCCCTTCCGGGGGGCACAGGGGGATGCCGGGCTCCAGCGTGCCCGTCTCGTCCAGGAAGGCGGCGCCCTCCGCCGTGAGCGTGCCGGCCTGCTCTCCCGCGGGCAGCACCCGGGGCAGGATGTCCCGCAGCTTCCAGCTCACCCCATGGGCGGCGGCCAGGCCGTCGAATATGGCCAGCCGCTCCCGGTCGAAATCCCCGGAGGCCTGGTCGTAGGGGAACATCCCGGAGGCCTCGCCCACGCCCACCACGTTCTCGCCGGTGAGCCGGCGGTGGATGTAGCCGGCCAGGGTGGTGAGGCAGGCCACATCGCCCACGTGGCTCTCCCCGTTCAGGATGGCCTGGTAGATATGGGCGGCGCTCCACCGCTGGGGGATGTTGAAGCGCATCCGCTCGGTGAGCTCCCGGGCGGCGGGGCCGGTGATGGTGTTGCGCCAGGTGCGGAAGGGGGCCAGCTGGCGGCCGTCCTTATCAAAGACCAGGTAGCCGTGCATCATGCCGGAGATGCCGATGGCAGCCACGCGCCGCAGGTCCCGGCCGTACCGGGCGCGCACGTCCTCCGCCAGGGAACGGTAGCAAGCGCGAAGCCCCTTGTGCACGTCCTCCAGGGAATAGACCCATACGCCGTCCTCCAGGCGGTTCTCCCAGGCATGGCTGCCGCTGGCCAGGGGCCGATGGTCCTGGCCGATGAGCACGGCCTTGATGCGGGTGGAGCCGAATTCGATGCCCAGTACGGCGCTTTCAAGATCGATCATGGGAAACTCCTTTCCGATATTTCACAGCATAGACGAAGGGACGCGCCGCTTTCACACGGCGCGCCCCGGGGTGATGTCAGATGGGCCTTCCGTGGGCCAGGAGGTATTTCTCCGCCTCCGGGTTCCACAGGCCGCCCGCCGCCTTGCAGAGCCTGTCCAGCTCCGCGAACAGGGGGTCGGTCCTGCCCTTTTCCTCAAAGTTGTCGATGGCGGTCAGGGGCATATCGATGTGGTTGTAGATGAGCTTTTTCCCGCCGGGGATATTGGGCAGGTTCGACACCGTGTCCACCACCGCGTTCAGCCCGCCCACATGGGTGACCATGCAGGCCGGGTTCAGCCGCCCGGCGTTCATCATGGCGATGGCCTCCTTCAAATCGTCGGTGTTGCCGCCGGAGGTGCCCACCAGATGGGTGTAGAGGTAGTGCACGTCGTAGAAGTTCCACTCCGCCTTGAAGGCCGTGTCCGTGGGGCCGGAGAACAGGTTGAAGCAGGCGTCGAAGCCCAAAATGTCCCGGGCCTGCTCCACCAGGGACCGGATGGCCACGAAGCAGATCACGTCGTCGAATCCCTTGCCGCCGGTCAGGCTGCGCAGGTAGCCGGCGGGATCGTCCATGCTGGTGTTCACGTACTTCAGCTCGACGCCCAGCTTGGCGGCGTCCTCCACCGTGTAGATGGACGCGGCCCGGGCGAGCCTGGCCTCATTGATGTCCGTCACCACCAGAAGGGAGGGGTGCCGGTCCCCGTGCAGGGCGTAGTCGATGGCGCCCAGGCCCATGGGGCCCACGGCGGCCATCAGGCACATATTGCCGCCCTCCTTGATGCCCATCTGGTGGACGTAGGAGCCCGCGGCGGTGTGGTACATGGCGTGGTAGGTGCCCACGATGCAGCTCATAGGCTCGGCCAGGGAGCCGTAGAAGTAGGTATCGGACTTATAGGGCAGCAGGCAGTCCATCAGCAGGGTCTCGATGGGGATGTTGGCGTACTGGGACGAGCCGCCGCAGTAGCGGTAGGAGTAGCCGGGGGCCATCTGGGAGCCCTTGTAGTAGTGGGCGGGCTGGATGGCGAAGTGGTCGCCCACCTTGTACTTATCCTTCCAGTTGTCGCCCACGGCGATGATGTCGCCGCAGAACTCGTGGCCCACGATGGTGGGGTGCTCCGCCACGTCGTTGGGCACCCGCTTATGGTCCTCGCCCTCGATCAGAGCCTTATAGGTGGACACGCACACGCTGTCCGAAACGATCTTCACCTGCACGTCGTCCGGGCCCAGCTCCGGCAGGTCAAATTCCTCCAGACGCAGGTCCATCTTTCCGTGCAGTCTCACAGCTTTCGTCTTCATAGTCTTCCTCCTTTTAGTTGCTCAGGACAGGCGCGCCCGTCCGCTCATGCTCGATAAGGCGCCAGGTGGCGTCGATGAGGTTCTGGAATTGGGGGTCCTCCATGGCGTGGATGATGAAGCCCTGGCGGGGGGAGTTGATGTCCTCGCCGGACACCTGGAACATGCCGTAGCTGCCGCACAGCGCCCGCAGGCGGGCCAGCTGGGCGGGTGTGTTCCGGGTGGGCATATAGGTGACGGCCGGCACGCCGTATTCCTTCAGGCACCGGAACACATCGTCCAGGTAGGCGTCCTCGAACCGCTGAGCCTTCTTGTCGCCGGTGACGCTCTCCTCCACGTCGCCGAGATATGCGTAGCACAGCACCGCGTCCATCTCCCGGCTGAGCCGGACGGCCTCGGCCAGGGGCACGCACTCCGCGTCCGCCTTCACGTATACCTTCTGCAGGAACGCGGACTTGAAGATGCCCAGCAGGTCGTATTCATAGAAGGGATACTCTGTGTCCAGCAGCTGGGCCCGCTGCTTGGCGCTCAGGGGCACGTCCAGCACCTCCAGCTTTTGGATAAGAGGCTCCCCCTTGCCATAGAGGGCTGTAAGGCGCAGGGCCAGGGCGTACATGAGGTGCCGCTCCGTGACGCCGCCGCCCTCGTCGTGGCGGCTCAGGGGCAGCACGTCCCGGCTGTAGTCCAGCGCCGCTTCCGGCAGGAGGGCGTTGATGTTGGCCACCATGGCCTCGTTGCGCCGGTCCCGGGCCGCCCGGTAGGGGGCGAACCAGTCATTGAGGGCCTCGATCCGGTCGTGGGGCACGGACTGGAGAGTCATGTAGCTCACGCCCGCCTGGTCGGGGTTATTGGTGAGCCGGTCGGCAAGGACCGTGCCCGCCATAGACACCCGGCATTCCATACCCACCGTCACGGGCAGGTCCGCCATCTTTGCGGCGGCGAGAAATTCCCGCGCTCCGGCGATGGAGTCGTGGTCCACGATCCCGGCGGTACACAGCCCCTCGCTCTTGGCGGCGAACACCGCTGCCGTGGGGGAGTAGGGGGAGAAGGAGTAGATGGTGTGGATGTGGTTGTTCACATACCGGCTGTCCGCCGCCGGGAAGCGTCTCCGGGGCAGCAGGTCACGAAGCGCCGCCAGACGCTCCTCCGCCGTGGGGGCGTTGAGCCGGGACAGGATAGAAAGGTCTATCATGGCGGTCAGTGGAGCATGATCTGCCCGCCGGTGACGGGGATGGCCTGGCCCGTCTCATACTGCTGCTCGACGCAGTAGATGACGGCCTTGGCCACGTCCTACGGAAGACAGCCCCGGCCCATGGGCACCTTGGCCTCATAGGCCCGGCGCACGTCCTCCACGGTCTTGGCGCCGGGGACCTTCCCGGCGTGCAGGTACTGCAGGAACAGGCCGTTTTTCGGGTCGCTCCACAAAGGACCGTCCAGGAAGTTGCCCGGGCAGATGGCGTTGACCTTGATGTTGTAGGGGCACAGCTCCAGAGCGAAGCTCTCCACCAGGCCGATGGCGCCGAACTTGCTGCCGGCGTAGGCGAAGTTCTTGTTGGAGCCGGTCAGACCGGACTTGGAGGCCATGACGATGATGTCGAACATGGGCTCCGGGTCCGCCTCGTGCTGGGCCTGCATGATCATGGCTGCGTATTTGCAGCAGAGGAACACGGCGGTGTAGTTCAAAGTGGTCACGAACTCCAGGTCGGACCGCTCAAATTCCGTCAGGGGGCCGGAGCGGACCACGCCCACCGTCTCCATCAGGATGTCGATGCCGCCGAAGCGCTCCACGGTCCGGGCCATCAGGTCCGCCACGCTCTGCTCGTCCGCCACGTTCACGGGGATGGACACGGCCCGCTCGCCCATGGCCTTCGCCGTCTCCGCGGCCAGGGGCTCGTTCATGTCTGCCACCACCACGGTGGCGCCCTCGGCGTGCAGCGCCTCGGCGATGCCCCTGCCGAAGCCCTGTGCCGCGCCGGTGACGATGGCGATCTTTCCCGCCATGCGTCCCGTGCCGGCGGGGCGGTCATGGATATGGGCCTTGGCCATATCCTGCCATTTCTTCATGTCTATGCTCATGGTATCCACGCTCCTTATTTCTTTCAAGCTGTAAAGGACAGCAGCTTTTGGTATGCCCGCTCCCATTCGGGGGTTGCGTGGGGCTCGTAGGTCTCCACGTCCTCGCTGGCCCGGACCACCCGGCGCAGGTCCTCCACGCCCGCCAAGTCGCCCAGGGCGATGGCCTGGGTCAGAAGGTTGCCGATGGCGGAGCCCTCGATGGGGCCGGTGATCACTGGCCGGCCGGTGGCGTCCGCGGCCATCTGGTTGAGCAGCTTGTTCTGGATGCCGCCGCCCACGATATTGACAGAGTCGATGTGCTGGCCCTTCATCTTCTCCAGGCCCTCCACCGCCTTGCGGTATTTCAGGGCCAGGGACTCATAGATGCACCGGGCTGTCTGGCCGGGGGTCTCAGGCGCCGGCTGGCCCGTCCGGGCGCAGAAGTCCCGGATCTTCTTCTCCATGTCGCCGCCGGCGTAAAACTCCGGCGCGTCCGTGTCTATGACGGAGCGCAGGGGGGCCGCCTCTCTGGCCAGGTCCACGATCTGGTCCCAGGAGTAGCTGCTGCCGGCTCTGGCCCAGTCCCGGCGGCACTCCTGGATCAGCCACAGGCCGATGATGTTCCGCAGGGGGCGGAAGCCGCCCTGGATGGTGCCCTCGTTTGAGAAGCCTGCGGCGGCCGCCTCCGGGGACAGGTCCGGCCTGTCCGTCTCCACGCCCACCAGGGAGAAGGTGCCGGAGGAGCAGAAGGCGAAGCTCCCCGTGCCGGGGATGGCGGCCACGGAGGAGGCGGTGTCGTGGCTGCCCACGGCCACGTGGGCGGCCGGGTTCAGCCCCAGCTCCCGGCACAGCTCTGGGCGCAGATGGCCCCGAATGGTGCCGCTGGGCTGGATGGGGGTGAATATGTGCTTTGGAAGGCCCAGCTCTTCGATGGTCCGCCAGTCCCAGTCCCGGGCGGTGGGGTCATAGAGCTGGGTGGTGGTGGCGATGGAGTACTCCGTCGCCGCCTCGCCGGACAGGAAATAGCCCAAAAGGTCCGGCGTCAGCAGCAGCTTATCCGCCGCGGCCAGGGCCGTGTCGCCCTCCCGCTGGCGGCGGCAGAGCTGGTAGAGGGTGTTGAAGGTGAGGGTGGTGTCGATGCCGGAGCGGCGGTACAGCTCCTCCGCCGGGATGCGGGCGGTGACTGCGTCGATGTCCGCCTGGACCCCCAGCCGGTAGGACCGGGGCAGACCCAGCAGGTGGCCGTTTTTGTCCAGCAGGCCGTAGTCCACGCCCCAGGTGTCTATCCCGAAGGAATCCAGGTCCCCATAGCCTCCCTTGCGGAAGGCCTCCAGTCCCTTTTTCATCTGGTCGTACAGATAGAGGATGTCCCAGTAGAACACGCCGTTGAGCTCGATGAAGTTGTTCTCGAACCGGTGCAGCTCCATAAGCCGGATACGCTCGCCGTCGAACTGGCCCAGGATGGCCCGGCCATTGCTGGCGCCCATATCGAAGGCGATCATATTTCTATGTACGCTCATCGCTGTCTCCTTTCCATGCAAAGCGGTTCAAGGCCGCGGGAGGCGTCTCCCGCGCTCTTCAGCCGCTTTTGCGAAAGAGGCCGGCGCCGTATGAACGGCGCCGGCCCGTGATTCGCCGGCTAAAGCCTGGCTATTTGCGCTTTACGATCAGTCGTATACCAGCAGGGCGATGTCCTCGTCGTCGATGTTGGTGGAGTCATACCACTTGGCACCGGTATCGACGTCCTCGACCTCCTCGCCGTTGGCGGCCTTCACAGCCAGCTCAACAGCCTTGTAGCCGATGGAATAGGGGTCCTGGGTGACGGAGCCGTAGAACCAGCCCTGACGGATGGCGTTCTTCTGGGCAGCGCCAGCGTCGAAGCCGGCCACCAGCAGGTCCTCATACTTGCCGCCCTCGGCCAGATCCTCGCCGTCGGAAACAGCGGCCAGGAAGCCGGTCACAGCGCCCTCGTTGGAGATGAAGATGGCGGTCAGGCCGTCAGTGCCCAGCAGGGCGTTGGCAGCGGTCTGCACAGCGGTGGCCTCGGTGGTGGCAGAGATGGCGACCTCGATGATGATGGCGGGGGAGTCGACCTTCTTCTCCCACAGGCTGTGGCCCTCGATGGAGACGGCACCGGGCTGATACTCCTCAGCGATCTCAGCCATCTTGTTGACGAAGCCGGTGGTACGGCCGGTCACGGAGGCGGACACGGCGTCCTGGCTCAGGCAGCCGATGACGATGGGAGCGTCGGGGGTATCATCGGGAACACCGGAGTCGAAGCCGATGACGGGGATCTCCTTCTCGGCGCACTCTTCAAGGATCTCCTTGACAGCGTCGGTGGACAGAGCGGCCAGGCACAGGGCCTTGGGGTCCTTGGCCAGCTCGGTCTTGACCATGTTGACCTGCGCGTCGATCTCCGTCTCGGAAGCGGGGCCGTCGAAGTAGATCTCTACGCCCAGATCGGCAGCGGCGGCGTCGGAGCCGGCCTTCACAGCCTGCCAGAACTGATGCTGGAAGCCCTTGGCCATGACGGGGATGTACAGGGTCTCCTCGGCGGCGAAGGCTGTGGCGCCCAGGGCCAGGACGAGAGTCAGGGCCAGGACCAATGCAAGGATTTTCTTCATTTGGTGGTTCCTCCTAATACAGATTTTTTGTATTTCAAGGGGACGAGCGCCCCGCTTGAGCAAAAGGGGAGAGGGTCAGCTCTTCTTGACCCGGTTGGCGGCCTTGGTCCGCTGGATGTCCAGCAGCACGGCGCCGATGACCACGAGGCCGGTGAAGAAGGTCTGCCAGGGAGCCTGCAGGCCGCAGGCGGCCAGGCCGTTTTTCAGCACTGACACGATGAACACGCCTATGAGCGTGCCCACCATGGTGCCGGAGCCGCCGGCCATGGACGTGCCGCCGATGACGACGCCGGTGATGCCGTTCATCTCCTGGCCGTTGCCGGTGCCCGGGGTGATGGTGGTGTAGGCGGCGGCGTAGAAGATGCCGGACATGCCTACGAAGAAGCCGGACAGAGTGTAGGTGAGGATCTTCCACTTATCCACGTTGATGCCGCTGAGCCGGGCCGCCTCCTCGTTGGAGCCGATGGCGAACACGTACCGGCCGAACTTGGTCTTATGGAGGATCAGGGCCGCGATGATGAAGAAGGCGATCAGCCATAGCGCGCCCACCGGGAAGCCGCTGATCTTCGTCTCGCCGAACTGGAAGTTACAGCGGATGAACACCTTCTTGAACCAGCCGCCCACGGGCTCGGTGGCGGTGGGCCAGGTCTGGGACTGGACCTTGGTGATGACGGAGCCGATGCCCTGGGCCATCATCATGGAGCCCAGCGTGGCGATAAAGGGGGGCAGCTTCAGCTTGGCCACCAGGGTGCCGTTCAAAAGGCCGAACAGGGAGCCCACGACCACCGCCGTCAGCAGGGCGAAGACCAGAGGCCAGTGCAGCTGCTTGAACACATAGCCGCCCAGCAGCGCCGAGCACATCATAACGGTGCCCAGGGACAGGTCGATGCCGCCGGTGATGATGATGAACGTGACGCCGAAGGCCATGAAGCCTATGTAGTAGCTGGACTCCAGGATGTTCTTCACCATGTCGATGCTGAAGAAGTTGTTGCCGAAGATGGAGAAGAACACGTACAGGATCACCAGCGCCGCCGGCGCCAGGAGCTTTTGCATGTCGAGTTTCTTTTCACCCAGTTTCATGACGCTTGTTCCACCTCTCTCCTAGTCGCGTAACTCATAATTTTTTCCTGCGTGGCCTCGGCGATATCCAGCTCGCCGGTGACCCGGCCCTCGCACATGACCACGATACGGTCGCTCATACGAAGCAGCTCCGGCATCTCGGAGGAGATCATGATGATGGACTTGCCCTCCGATACCAGCTGGTTCATCAGCTTGTATATCTCACTCTTGGCGCCCACGTCGATGCCCCGGGTGGGCTCGTCAAATATCAGCACGTCGCAGTCCCGCAGCAGCCACTTGGCGATGACCACCTTCTGCTGGTTGCCGCCGGAGAGGCTGCGCAGGAGCGTCGCCGTGGAGGGCGTCTTGGTGCTCAGCTTGTCTATGTACTCAGAGGTGCGCACCCGGATCTGGTCGTCCTTGACGAACAGCAGACCGCTCAGCTCCTCCAGGGAGGGCAGGACCGTGTTGTCCGCCACCGACAGGCCCAGGCACAGGCCGAACCGCTTCCGGTCCTCGGACAGATACCCGATGCCCAGGTCCACCGCGTCCTTCGGCGTGCGGATGGTCACCTCTTTGCCGTTGACCTTTATGGTGCCGGAGGTCATACGGTCGGCGCCGCATATGAGGCGCATGGTCTCGGTGCGCCCGGCGCCCATCAGGCCGGCGAAGCCCAGTATCTCGCCCTTGCGAAGCTGGAAGGACACGTCCTTCACATCGTCGGAGCGGAGGTCCTGTGCCTCCAGCACCACCGGCGCGTCCGCGGCGACGTTGGAATGGCTCTTGGGCTCCTCGTAGATGACCCGGCCCACCATCATCTTCACCACGTCGTCGATGGTGACGTCGTCGGTGTTCACGGTGTTCACGTACTGGCCGTCCCGCATGACGGTGATCCGGTCGGTGATCTGCTTCAGCTCCTCCATGCGGTGGGAGATGTACACGATGCCCACGCCCGTGGCCTTCAGCTGGCGGATGAACTTGAACAGGTCCTCCAGCTCCGAGTCGGTCAGGGCCGCGGAGGGCTCATCCAGGATCAGCACCTTCGTGCTCTTGAAGGACAGGGCCTTCGCGATCTCCACCATCTGCTGCTTGGCCACCGTCAGGCGCTTCACCTGGGTCCTGGCGGGGATGTGCAGGTTCAGGGAGGAGAGCAGCTCCTCCGTCATCTGGTCCTGCTTGGCTTTGTTCAGGAACAGCCCCTTCGTGGGCTCCCGGCCGATGAAGATGTTCTCCGACACCGTCAGGTCCTGCATCAGGTTCAGCTCCTGGTGGACGATGCTGATGCCCCGGTGCTGGGCGTCCCGGGGGTCGTGGAACTCCACGTTCTCTCCGAACAGCTCGATCACGCCGTCGTCCTTTTTGTAGATGCCGGTGAGGATCTTCATGAGCGTGGACTTGCCGGCGCCGTTCTCACCCACCAGGGCCATCACCTCGCCGGCGCGGACCTCCAGCTGGGCGTTGTCCAGGGCGTGTACGCCGGGGAAGTATTTTTGGATGCCGTGCATCCGCAGGATCACATCACCCATATCCCATTCCTCCTTCCACTGTATCCCGCCCCGGGTCGCTGCGGCCGGGGACGAAATTAGAATCGTTTCGTTTTCAAAAACGCCATTTTCTTGGCAAAGTGGAAACGTACTGTGACCATCATACTAACATTCTCACCAAAAATCAAGTAATTTTTTTAGAAAATTTTGATTGACACGGCAAAAGTTTTTGAGTATGATTATATGGAGTGAGGAGAAATGCCCAAGTTTTCTGAAAACGAAACGTTTTGTTTTTGTGGAAAGGAAGGGCCATGGCAACCATCAAAGACGTGGCACGGCGGGCCAATGTGTCCGTGTCCACGGTCTCCAAATACATAAACGGCGGCGAGGTCCGGGAGAAGAACGCCCAGGCGATCCATGACGCCATCGAGGTGCTGGACTACAATGTCAATCCCTTCGCCCGGATGCTCAAGACCCGCCGGAGCTATTCTGTGGGCGTGCTGCTGCCCACCTTGTCCGCGCCCTTTTTCGGCAATATCTTTGCGGCCCTGGAGCA
The DNA here is from genome assembly GCA_947631675.1 of uncultured Oscillospiraceae bacterium. Next base: position 2,385 of record CANRMG010000019.1, on the reverse strand, counting down.
GGAGCTGCGCCTGGCGGGCTACCACTGCACCATCGCCTGCTACAGCTCCAGCCACGGCCTGGAGCGGGACTATTTGAAATATCTCATCAGTACCGGCATCGCCGGGCTGGTGTACGTGCCGGAGCGGCTGACGGCGGGGGAGTACCGGGAGCTGACGGTGGGCCAGGCCATCCCCCTGGTCCAGCTGGACCGGATGATCCCCGACGTGGATACGGACACGGTGCTCACAGACAACGTGGACTCGGCCTTCCAGGCGGTGAGCTGGCTGCTGGACAGGGGGTACTCCCGCGTGGCGGCCATCATGGGCTCCATGAGCGCGTTCACGGCCCGTGAGCGGCTGGCGGGCTATCTGCGGGCCTTGGAGCACAATGGCATCCCCTATGACGATTCTCTCGTGGTGGAGGGGCAGTTCGACTTCGTCACCGGCTACCAGGGCTTTTTGCAGCTGATGGACCTGCCTGCGCCCCCGGCGGCCATCCTGGCCTCCAACTACGACACCACCATCGGCCTTCTCACCGCCGCCCGAGAGCGGGGCATCCGCATCCCGGAGGACGTGGGGCTGTTCGGCTACGACTGCGCGGACATATTCAGCATGATGTCGCCTGCCCTGCCCACGGTCCAGCAGCCGGAGCGGGAGCTGGGGCAGATGGTGGCAAAGCTGCTGTTGAAGCGCCTGGACGGCTGGAAGGGGCCGCCGCAGCTCGTCCGGCTCAAAAGCCGGCTGGTGATCGCGGACGATCGATAGATATGGCTTCCCGGCCCGCGCCGCGGGCTTTGAGAACATATAAAGATGTAATTAATTTTGTTGAACAGGAGGAAAAAACAATGGCTAAAAACAGGTACATCGGCGAGTATCCCGTGATCGGGATCCGCCCCGTCATCGACGGCCGCCGCGGCCCCCTGAAGGTCCGGGAGTCCCTGGAGGACCAGACCATGGAGATGGCCCAGGCCGCCAAGAAGCTGTTTGAGGAGAACATCTGCTACACCAACGGCGAGCCCGTGAAGGTGGTCATCGCCGACACCACCATCGGCCGCGTGGCGGAGAGCGCCGCCTGCGCCGCCAAGTTCAAGAAGGAGGGCGTGGACATCACCCTCACCGTCACTCCCTGCTGGTGCTACGGCGCCGAGACCATGGACATGGACCCCATGACCATCAAGGGCGTGTGGGGCTTCAACGGCACTGAGCGCCCCGGCGCGGTGTATCTGGCCTCCGTGCTGGCCACCCACGCCCAGAAGGGCCTGCCCGCCTTCGGCATCTACGGCCATGACGTGCAGAACCTGGACGAGGTGTCCGACATCCCCGAGGACGTGAAGGAGAAGCTGCTGCGCTTCGGCCGGGCGGCCGTGGCCGTGGCTACCATGCGGGGCAAGAGCTATCTGCAGATCGGCTCCATCTGCATGGGCATCGGCGGCTCTATTATCGACTCCGCTTTCATCGAGGAGTACCTGGGCATGCGCGTGGAGTCCGTGGACGAGGTGGAGATCCTCCGCCGCATGGAGGAGGGCATCTACGACGAGGCCGAGTACCAGAAGGCCTTGGCCTGGACGAAGGAACACTGCAAAGAGGGCTGGGACAAGAACCCCGAGTTCGTCCGCTCCTCCCCGGAGAAGAAGGAGAAGCAGTGGGAGTTCACCGTCAAGATGTACTGCATCATCAAGGACCTGATGAACGGCAACCCCAACCTGCCCGAGGGCAGGGAGGAGGAGATGGTGGGCCACAACGCCATCGCCGCCGGCTTCCAGGGCCAGCGCCAGTGGACGGACCACTATCCCAACTGCGACTATCCCGAGGCGCTGCTCAACTCCACCTTTGACTACAGCGGCGCCCGGGAGCCCTACATCCTGGCCACCGAGAACGATACTCTCAACGGCCTGGGCATGCTGTTCATGAAGCTGCTCACCAACCGGGCCCAGATGTTCTCCGACGTGCGCACCTACTGGTCCCCCGAGGCCTGCAAGCGCGCCTCCGGCTACGACGTCACCGGCGTGGCCAAGGCCAACGGCGGCTTCATCCACCTGATCAACTCTGGCGCCACCGCTCTGGACGCCTGCGGCGAGTGCCGTGACGCCGACGGCAAGCCCGTTATGAAGCGCTGGTGGGAGGTCACCGCCGAGGACATCGAGAAGATGACCAAGGCCACCACCTGGCCCGCGGCCGACAACGGCTACTTCCGCGGCGGCGGCTTCTCCAGCTCCTTCACCACCCGTGCCGAGATGCCCGCCACCATGATCCGTCTGAATCTGGTCAAGGGCCTTGGCCCCGTGCTGCAGATCGCCGAGGGCTGGACCGTCCAGCTGCCCGACGAGGTCACCGACGTGCTCATGAAGCGCACCGACCCCACCTGGCCCTGCACCTGGTTCACGCCTCGCTGCGACGGCATAGAG